>JALSIU010000168.1 GCA_026989715.1 Methylomonas sp. | reverse complement strand
TAGAGATACGTTAGTGACGGATAACAATGTACAAGGCGAGCGTTTGTTACGTTTTAAGTCGGTTTTGCATTCGGTATTGGAAGATGCTAATTATGAGAGGATTTCCGAAGCAGAGTTAAATGATGCTTTGAATAAGATTTCACCGCATGGGGTTAAAGTGTCGGTAGATTTTAATGACTTTGCTGAAGTGTCGTTGTTTTATCGTGGCTCTGCCATAGAAACTAGCTGGCATAGAAATTGGCGTAAATTGAGTTTTAAGAAACAGCCGGTAGATGTACAGGTTTTTCGCCGATTATTTGTGTTGATACAACCTAAAAGCAGACAAGAGTGGCTAGACTATTTTACGAAGACTAAGAAAATGTCGCTTGTTAAGGCAGAAAAAAAAGCAGAGGCTGCACTGGCAAAATTAGGCATTAATAATGAAGATCACTTGGTTTATTTAAAATTGTTTAAAGATATTCCCCGTGCAGATTTAGAAATGTTGTTTCCTAATACCCGTGTTCAAATGCGCTTATTTGATAAGGTGAAGTTGGGTGTGCTAGGGGGCGGTGGGACAGCGGGCGGCGTAATGGCGACCTTAACAAAATTTAGTGCCGCTATCGACCCTATGTCGGCTGTGCTTGCTGTTGGTGGCTTGTTAGGCGTTATTTGGCGGCAAATTGCCAAAATCTTTATTCAACGCGCCAAATATAGTGCTACTTTAATGAAAAATCTTTATTTTTATACCTTAGATAACAATGTTGGAGCTTTGACTTATTTAGTTGATTCGGCCGAAGCAGAAGAGTGCAAAGAGGCCATTTTGGCGTATTTCTTTTTATTGGCTGAAGGGGTGAGTACGCGCAGTAAATTAGATGCGCGTATCGAAGCCTATATTCAGCAGCAATATGATTTGCCGATGGACTTTGAAATTGATGATGGCTTGGATAAACTGCAAAGTGCGGCTTTGTTATCGAAAAATGACCAAGAGATTAGTGCTGTACCATTATCGGCGGCTAATATAGAGTTGCAAAAGCAATGGCAGAATGTTATTAACCCGCAAATGACAACCAATCACTAAGGAAGTATGTAATGTCTGAGACGAGCAATAAAAATAAAAAAGCATCCTATGCCCGCGAAGAAGAGCCGGGGTTTTTGGAAAAAATTGGTGTTAAATATTATCACTATTTATCCAATAAATCGGGGACGGCAGGTATGGACAATATCAGCATTGATGATTTACCGCCTGATATTACACTGCAAACCTTGGCAAGTAATATTACCGGTTTTGCAGCAGTCATTGCTTTTGCTATTGGTGCGCTTACAACGTTTGTGTCTATTTGGGTCGAATGGACCTATATGGATACGATGGAGACCACTGAGTATTATTTATTATATGGCAGTACGCTACTCATTATGCTGGCCATAGAGATGACGGTACTATTTTGGTTGGGTTTAAAAACAGTGTATAGCCTTGCTTGTTTGACAGGTCATAATCGCGCCGCTAAGGGTTCCTGCTTGCCGGGAGATGATGCTGTTCCCAATATTTTGGCGCGCGCCGCGCTAGAAGTGCCAGACCCTATTATTCATTACTTAGGTATAGATCCTTTAAAGCATTTATCAAAATCTAAGTTATTTTTGGTGGCTTTTTTATATAAAGCGAAGGTCGTTTTAACGAGTTTGGCAGTAAAGTTTTTGCTTATTCGTTTATTTGGTAAAGGTGAGGCGCGTACTGCATTTAGTTGGGTTGCTATTCCCATTACAGGGCTTTGGGATGCGTTTACTTTATATAAGGTCGCACGCGAGGCGCGCTTAAGGTTATTTGGTAATAAATTGGCTGAGCATATTGTTACCGATATGCTAACGGATGACTTAATTGCACAATTAAGTCCTAAAGCGCGAGAAGGTTCTGTGCGTGCGGTAGCAACGATGATGGTATTGTCGCAAAATTACCATCCTAATATGTTGGTACTGTTATTGCGTTTATGCGATACCTTTAAAATTGATGAAAATTGTGACTATGATAACTGGGAAGAGTTTTTGATTGTTCTCAGTGAGGTAACGCAAGAAGAGCGATATTTTTTATTGGATTTGTTAAGTGTTTCGGCAGCATTTGATGGACATTTATCCAAACTGGAACGCCACCATTTGCCGGAGGCTTTTCAGGAGCTGACTGATGTATATATGGCGCGTACTGAAAAGTTAAAAGATTTATTGCTCAATGGGCAGTTACACGCCGCTAAAGAATTGTGTGTGTTGGATTTTGAACCGGGTTGAGCGGGGCATTGATGAGTAAAATGTTATCCGTTGCTCAGCTTTTGAATATCATATTTGATATTTAATATTTAACCTATCTTTTTAGGTTAATGCCTTGTTGTTTAATGTAAATATGTATATGGTACTTAGATGACTACCTTAATAATTTTTGGAGAAGAGCGATGAAATTTCCTTTAGCACCGATTGCCATCAGTATTGTTTGTGTTGCACAACCTGTTCAAGCCGATATTGCGAGTGATACGACGCAAATTATGACGCTGATTACACAATTATTTCCTGAAGAGTTTTCCGTTGACCAGCCTATTTTAACTTATGAAACGGTTTGGTTATATCGCACAGGAAAGACCGGGGTAATTGTTGGCGTTAATCAGGTTAATGGAGATGTTTATTTGTTAGGTGGAGAGATTGGCCCTAACCCCATTTTGGTAGGGCAGTCTGATGAGGTCGTTGCTTTGTTGCAAGGCCAGAATAGTAATGCCGGTGGTGTAGGTGGGGTGGCGGAAGTCTGTGATATTAGTAATGTGCCTGCTGGCTATTCGTATAGCCGAGAGGGAAATGTTATTACGGTATCCACAAATGGACAGTGTATTGCCATTCCTGAAAATCAGAATTATTGTGAGGCTACCCCTGAGGTTGATGCGGCTGGAAAGCCTGTTGCGACTGGACTGCATGTGTTGACGCAAACAAATGTAACGAGCTTTAATTTTACGGGTCTTGATTATAATATTCCAGGGGCGAGTAACCCTTTGGACTCGATGGCA
>JALSIU010000167.1 GCA_026989715.1 Methylomonas sp. | reverse complement strand
GGGACAAGTCCAATAAACCAAGTGCGGCCAAAGATGCCGATATTGAGATTTTGGATAATCAGAGTCTCAAAGAAATTTTAGACCTACTTAGGCGGCGTCCGCTATTGGCCGGTGATGATGGTTTGCGGTTGTCGCTTGCGGGAGCGCAGGACAAAATTGCCGTTGGCATGAAGGATGGGAAGATTACGCTTGTCAAAGGTCACACCCCGACCACCCATATTTTAAAGCCGCTTATCGAGGACATAAAAGACAGCGTTCATAACGAGGTTTTCTGTATGCGCCTAGCCGCCATGATGGGCATTGATGTGCCGAGCGTTGAAATAAGATGGCTCGGCGATACGCCGTATTTTCTCATAGAGCGATATGATCGTATCAAAACAGAAGCGGGCAAAGTGAGCCGTTTGCACCAAGAAGATTTTTGTCAAGCCATGGGCATTATGCCCGACATAAAATATGAGCGCGAGGGCGGGCCAAGTGTGGCCGATTGCCAAACCGTCTTGCGCGAAAATTCGGTGCGGCCCGCTGCCGATAATCTACGATTTTTAGAGCGGGTTATATTTAACTATCTAATCGGTAATGCAGACGCGCACGGCAAGAACTATTCTTTGCTCTACACAAATGCCAAGCCGCAGCTTGCCCCTGCTTATGACCTTTTATGCACAAAAGTTTATCCCGGATTATCAATCCGCATGGCCATGAAAATTGGTAAAAAATACAAGCCCGATAATGTGTTTTTACGGCATTGGAACCTCTTGGTTCCTGATACAAAAGCAGCGCATAAAAATCTTGGCAATCAACTCACAAAAATGGCTGATAATTGCGTGGGAAAGTCCGAAGAATTACGCTTAAAATTTGAAGCCCAAGGCATTAAGTCAGAAATATTTGGAGACATAACCTCGGTGATAAAAAGCCGTGCAAGTCACATAAAAGGCGAGTTTTAGAGTGTAGAAATAGTGTATCCACAGCAGGACTCATACCTTTCTATATTATTGAATGTTTACAATGACTTAAGTTTAACCAAATGTCAAAAAGAATCTCACTAAATATCCAAAATGAATCTCACATTGAGACACCTTGTAGGTTCGTCTCCATATGCGGAGCCAAACCATGCGTGCGGTACAAAATTACGAAGTGCCTATTCTATGATAAATCACATCTATATAATTCCCATTGCACAGTGAAAATTGCTATGCTAACAAAGTATGCAATTAGATAATAAGGTTTCGGGTGAATGACGGGTGTTAGCACAGTATTGTTGGCGATTGCTTATGAACAAGAGTGGGCTGCTGTCAAATCTGTGCTCTCTAATGAATATGGGTATCGGGTGCTTATAGAAAGCACAGCTAAAAAGGCTCTAAAGCTTACTGAGGAAGCTAATATAGACCTTGTGATATGCGAATCCTACCTAGAGGGCAAGAGCGCGCTTAATGTTTTGCAACAGTGCCGGGTCACTTGCCCTAATGCCATGCGTATATTGGTGAAAGAGCCGAATGGAGATGACCGGAAAAATCATATCGCAGCAGAACGCGCCGCAATTTACCAATTTATCCGAAAGCCGATTGATGCGGAGCAAGTAGGCATGGTCGTGAAGCGGGCGCTCGAAACTGCCGAATTATCGCGGCGCCACAGACTGATTTCTCGCGAACTTAAACTCAATGACGATAGCCCTATATTTGTCAATAAACCAAATGGAAGAGTCGCCGCCGATTGTAGTAATTTTGAAAAATTGGTTTATGTATCAGAGCCCATGGCAGAGCTTTGTAATATTGCCAAACAGGCGGCCGGCACGGACTTGCCCATACTGATACAAGGCGAAACCGGCACGGGCAAAGAGCTTATGGCCCGCGCTATTCATTTTAACTCGAACAGGACAGATAGTCCGTTGATTGTGCAAAACTGCGGCGGCATATCCGATGAAATGCTGCATTCTGAATTGTTTGGCCATATGCGCGGGTCATTTCCTGGCGCTATCAGTGATAGGCTTGGCCTGTTTCGGGCGGCTGATGGCGGTACAGTGTTTTTGGACGAAATTTCCGAAATTTCACCCGCCTTTCAAGTTAGCCTGCTTAGATTAGTACAAGAGGGCGAGGTCAAACCATTGGGTTCGGATCATGTCTATCATTGTGATGTGAGGATTATTTGTGCTTCCAATCGGCGACTGTCCGAAATGGTTGCTAAAGGCGAATTTCGGCAGGATTTATATTTTCGCCTAAAGGGCTTTGAATTGGTAGTGCCGCCGCTTCGTGATCGCCGGGATGATATTGCCGTACTGGCTGAGTTTTTTACGAAAAAATATACTGAACTGACCAATGTAAAACTACTGGGTATTTCCAATAATGTTTTAGAGCGTTTGCAGCACCATCCTTATCCGGGCAATGTACGTGAACTGGAAAATGAAATCCAGCGAATGGTAGCGCTGGCAAGTGACGGCGAATATTTAACCAGTCGCCATATGTCCGAAGAATTTTCATCGATTATTCCACATCCTTCGCCTGAAAATACATATGCAAACCTAGTTATTGATGGGGATACATTAAAAGAAAAGGTCGAAAGCTTGGAAAAGCACTTGGTAAAAGAAGCGCTGGCAAGGCTGCGCTGGAACCAAAGCAAAGTCGCAAAAGAATTAGGGCTTTCCAGAGTTGGGCTCGCCAATAAAATCAAACGATACCAACTCGCTAACACCAATTGAGCAGGCCATGAGTGACGACGATAAAAACCGTAAAAGAAAAACGAATACAAGCGTTGTACCCTTCCCGCACTCACGTGTATCGCCGCAAGCTGCGGGCAAGACTTATAAAGATTTAGGCAAAGGCAATATGGGCGACAAATACGGGCTTCCAAAAGAACAATTATCAGGGCATTGGTGCTCGCGCTGCGAAGGAATATGGTTCGGATATTTACTCGAAATTGAATGCCCAAAATGCGGAAATCGGCACGGCTAATTACTCATCAAAGCGGATTGTGAATATGTTGTTTGCAAAGTCACTGCAAAGTAAGTTTACAGATATACATAGTATCTCAAAATATCGAAA
>JALSIU010000166.1 GCA_026989715.1 Methylomonas sp. | reverse complement strand
ATGCCGATATTATTTACCGAATATTAGAAGCCCCTCTGTCTTTCCAAAAAGACTCCCCGCAAGCTTATGCTTTATTACTGGATCAAAACAACCAGGTTATCGCAGCATCCAGTGCACTCCGCCAAGCAGACCTGCTTTTTAATCCCCTACCGGCCGCTTGGAATCTAACATTAACCGACACAGGTACAGGCATTCAGCAAATCAATACAGCTTTTTTAAAAGCCGATACCTGGCTAGTGTCGTGGGCAAGCTCAACCGGCCACCGTTCTTATCACGGGCTCGGTTGGAAAGTACTCTTAATGACACCTCAACAAAATGCGCTTGAACCCGTATTGGAGATGTGGCAAATACTTGCTTTATTTATCGCACTGACGACACTATTGGCAGCAGCCGTCGCTTTATGGACCTCGCAACATATTGCCAGCCCTATTGTAAAATTAGCAAAATTTACGCAAAACTTCGCAAAAAATAAAACCAGCCCTCCCCCCATTATCAATGAAGGTGGCGAAATTGCACAATTAAATAAGCAATTTACCCTTATGATTGCTGATTTAGAAAAATCACAGCAAAACCAAGTACGCATGGCTAAATTTGCGGTCATTGCCGAAATGGCGGCAACCATGGCACATGAAATACGCACGCCACTCGGTATTTTAAAATCATCGGCTCAAATACTGGCACGTGAAAAAAACCTATCGCCCATTGCTGAAGAAATGTTAGGCTTTATCGGCAGTGAAACGGCACGCCTCAACGAACTGGTGACAACCTTATTAGAGTCATCGCGGCCACGTGAGCCACAATTTTTAAAACGCTCACTGGTACAGGTGATTGAGCATGCCATAGACTTATTAACGGTGCAATTAGAACATAAACAAGTTCGCATTTTACTGGATAAAAGCTGCGCCCAAGACCAATTAAGCTATGACTGGGATCAAATGTTGCAAGTTTTTCTCAATTTAATCAACAATGCCATACAACATATTGAAATATATGGACTTATCAGCATTCACCTTGAAGCCAAGCCTGATTATTTGTCCATTCAAGTCAGTGATGATGGAAAAGGCGTGACCGATAGCCAAAAAAAAAGTATTTTTGAACCTTTTTTTACCAAACGTCAAGAAGGCATTGGCCTTGGCCTCACGGTCGTGCAACAAATGATTGATACTCATCAGGGCACGATCAGTATTACTGATAGCCAGTGGGGAGGAGCTTGCTTTACCATTCAACTACCTTGGCATAAAGAGACTATCTAATGAAACAAAAAAATATATTAATTGTTGATGACGAAGCAAAAATGCGGCGCATTTTAGAAATTATGCTGTTACAAATGGATTTTAATGTTTATCAAGCAGGAGATGGTATCGAAGCATTACAATGCATTAAAGAGCAAGAAGTTGACTTGCTGATAACGGATCTACAGATGCCGAATTTAGACGGTTTAGAATTACTCAAACACTTGCGTGCTGAAAATAATAATATTCCCGTCATTATGGTAACAGCCCATGGTTCGGTTGAATCAGCGGTTTCCGCCATGCAATATGGTGCTAGCGATTATATATTGCGCCCCTTTGATTTGGAAGCTGTTGAAGCCTCGGTACACCGCGCCTTAAAGTTCGCCCAAGTCAAACAAGAAAATAATTATTTACGTAATGAAGTTGATGCCGGCTGGGGCGAATTTATTGGTAACAGCCCTGCCATGCAAAAAGTTTATACCTTAATTCAACAAGTTGCCCCCACTAAAACCAGCGTGCTGATTCAAGGTGAAACCGGCACGGGTAAAGAACTGGTTGCCCGCGCCATTCATCGCGCCTCACCTAGAAAAGAACAACTCTTTGTGGCCATTAATTGCGCCGCTATTCCCGCAGATATACTGGAAAGCGAGCTATTTGGTTATAAAAAAGGAGCTTTTACAGGTGCTTTTAAAGATAAAGTCGGTAAATTTGAATTAGCAAAAGGCGGCACCTTGTTTCTGGATGAAATTACTGAAATGGATATTAATTTACAGGCTAAATTATTACGCGTTTTACAAGAACGCCAGATAGAACGCTTAGGTAGCAACACCAGTATTCAAATAGACATTCGCATCATTGCCGCCTCAAATCGCAACCCTGAGCAAGCTATTTCCGAAAAAAAATTGCGGGAAGACTTATTTTATCGTCTCAATGTATTTAATATTGAACTTCCCCCCTTACATAAGCGTGGCCAAGATATTATCATCTTGGCCGAGCACTTTTTACAGCAACATACCAAAGAATTTGGGTTTCCTTACAATGGCCTTTCGCCTGCCGCCATTCAATCTTTATTGGATTACAATTGGCCGGGTAATGTACGCGAACTGGAAAATATGATGGAAAGAGCCGCCGTTATTAGTGGGGGTAAAATCATTACCCCTCAACATTTACCGCTAAGTCCCAAACAATCAATTGCCCCCTCCACAGAATCCCCATCTAATGGGAATAGCTTCCAAGAATCTCACGACCTTAATCAACACGTAGAACAACTAGAGCGTCAACTGATTCAAAATGCGCTACAGCAAACCAATAATAATAAAGCCAAGGCCGCTGCACAATTAAAAATCAGTGAGCGCAGTTTGTGGTATAAAATCAAAAAATACTCACTCTCATGAGTATTTTCTCTATTTAGCACACCGATAGTATTTTAAAAATACATTAAATATAACCACTATCCAATACCGGCAACACCCAATAATGAATACCTGAACCGGAAAAATCACGTTTTAACACCTCAATTAAACCATTTAGTTGCTCTTCCGGTATATACATTTGGAAACGCGTTTGCTGTTGTCTGCCGGCGACCTGTTCGGCCAAAGACATATGCTCAGGGTCATTGCCATGTGCATTCACGCTTAAACTACTAAAGCCATCGGCTGATTCTATCGCTAATAAACAATCAACGATGGCCTCTTCTAATAGCGGCGGTACATTAATTGTCAGCAGATATTCTTGTCCACTCATGCTTGCTCCTGTTTCTCTGTACCGAACATTGCATATAATATCGGTAATAAAATCAGTGTTAAAAAGGTTGATGAAACTAAGCC
>JALSIU010000165.1 GCA_026989715.1 Methylomonas sp. | reverse complement strand
CGCAATGCTCTAAGTGATTATTTTTTAAGCCCAGCCTGTTTTGTGCGGCACCGCATCGTCAGGTTGATTTGATATACTTGAGATTTTTTAATTTAAAATAGGAAAAGATAATGGATTTAATGCAAATTGGCGTTCAACTTATTCAAAGCAAATTAGGCAATAATGTTAATGATAGTGGTATTGCAGATGCGTTAGGGGCTTTATTAGGTGGTACAAGTAATAGTGGTGGCATTGATTTGGCGGGTATTGTGAATAATATGCTTACGCAAGGTGGAGGCTTGGAAAATATTATTGGCTCTTGGTTAGGTGATGGGGCGAATGAGTCTATTTCAGCTGGGCAAATCAAGGATATTTTAGGGGGAGATAAAGTTGCTGCTTTTGCTAATCAACTAGGGATTGATGAAGATATCGCCGCTGATAGTTTGGCCGAAGCTGTGCCGCAAATGGTGGATAAAGGGAGTACCGGCGGTTCTTTGTTGGATGCGGTTGGCGGAATTGATGGCGCCTTGAACCTGGCTAGAAAGTTTTTTGGCTAAAATTAGGCTAGAACGCTATTGTCTACACTATGTCTGCATTTTTAAAGAGAGTGTGCCCACTAGGTTTTATCAAATGGGTCGAAAAACCCCGTCGTTCAGGCTGGGGATTTGACCTCCTCTCCCTAAAGGAAGAAGAGGTCAAATCATGCTTCTATTTTTGGTAAATATGTAAGTTTATGCCTATTATTGACTCCTTAGATATGTCATCGCACTCGGTAGCAATACGATATGTAATATTAGCATCAGGGAAGCAAATATTACATATTGATGCGGCAATCTATTCCTTATTAGGGTATGTTGCAAAAAACTTTTTAGATACGACACTTTGCTTTACAACGCTGATTCATACGGCAGACCAAAATATAGTAAAGGCATTATTTTCATTTGAGGTACAAGAGACCCCTAAAAATATCAATATCCGCTGTCGACATAAAAATGGAAAAATTATTTGTTTACAGGGACGTTATTATAAAAAATATTCACAAAATACAGAATTAATTTTACATCTGCAATTAACCGATGCGAAGTTATTAAAACAAGCTCAAAATGACCAAGTACTATTGAGCAGTTTTACGGCGATGCTGGATAAGACGGAAGATTATATTTATTTTAAGGATAGAAATCATGTTTTTACCGCTGCAAGCCAAACATTGGTTTCTTTAACTTCTCCCTCCGAACATTGGCGTGATTTAATAGGAAAAACAGATTACGATGTGTTTGAAGAAGAATATGCCGATGCGTATTACCAGCTAGAGAAAGATGTATTTGCTGGCGCTTCATCTGTACAGAAAATACAAAAAACGCAAGATAAACAAGGTAATATAGGCTGGGTAGATAATCGAAAATACCCAATACTGAACAAACAAGGGGACATTATTGGCTTGTTTGGTATTGCGCGTGATATTACCGAAAATATTGCTAATCAGCAAACTGTGCAAAAATTACTGAGCGAACAACGGTCTATCCTAGAAAGCAGTTTAATTGCGAGTGTTATTGTAAAAAATCGCAAAATTATATGGGCTAACCCTGCCTATGCTAAATTATTTGGCTATAGCATCAGTGAATCAATTTCAATTCCAACTCGGCGATTGTATGCAGATGAAGCGACGTATCAACTGGTTGGGAAAGCTTACGAATCCCTCGATAAAGAACCTATTAGGTTAAATGAACTGAAATTTTTATGTAAAAATGGACAAATTGTATGGGGTAATCTAGGGGGAGCACTTTTAAATGAGCAAGACGGTCTATCACTATGGAGTTTTATTGATATTACTGAGCTTCGGCATGCCAAACTAACCTTACAAAATTCGGAAATTCGTTTTCGTACCTTATTTGAATCACATGGTGATGCTATTGTGTTGTTGGATGAAGAGGGACTTTTTAGTTGTAATAACGCAACATTAGAAATGTTTGGTTGTGCAACGGTTGAAGAGTTATGTGCTCTTAAAGACCCAGCGCGCTTATCTCCTCCAGTGCAACCTTGTGGTACAAAATCTTCTGAATTAGCACAGAAATTTATAGAAACGGCGCGAGAGCAGAAGTATTTAAGTTTTGAGTGGATGCATAAGCGGTATGATAATGGACGTGTATTTGCGGCTGAAGTATTGCTTGTCTCTCTATTTTTAGATGGTAAGCAGATTATTCAAGGAATTGTTCGTGATATTAGTGAACGTAAGAAAATTGAGCATGACTTACGTATTGCCGCAGTCGCTTTTGAGTCTAAAGAAGGCGTTATTGTAACGGATAGTCAAGGCGTTATTCTCAAAGTGAACCATGCTTTTAGTCGTATTACAGGTTACAGTGCAACTGAAGCAATTGGCAACAACCCAAGTATATTGCAATCAAGGCGACATAATAAAAACTTTTATGCAGAAATGTGGCAACAGCTTGAAACAGCAAGGGCATGGGAAGGTGAAATTTGGAATAAACGTAAAAATGGGGACGTTTTTCCAGAATATTTAAGTATTGCTGCTGTGCAGGATGCATCGGGCAATATCTCTAATTATGTGGCTTCGTTTCATGATGTTACGCAGGAAAAAGCAGCCGCTATCAAAATTGAGCGTTTGGCTTTTTATGATTCTTTAACAAATTTACCTAATCGAAGATTGCTTTTGGATCGTTTAGACCATGCATTAACTGCAAGCGCACGCAATGGAGGGCAAGGGGCTTTATTGTTTATTGATTTAGATAATTTTAAATTGCTTAATGATACGCATGGACATGATATGGGTGATTTACTACTCCAGCAGGTTGCCACACGCCTTTTAAGCTGTATTCGTAAAAATGATACGGTGGCACGTTTAGGGGGAGATGAGTTTGTCGTAATGCTGGAAAATTTAAGTAAAATTGAGCTTGAGGCGGCTAAGTGGACTAAGGCTATTGCGAATAAGATTCTCAGTACACTTAATAAACCTTATTTTTTAGGTGATAAAAGTCATTATAGTACACCCAGTATTGGCGTTACTTTATTTGGTCATAGGCAATCGATGGAAGAGTTGCTTAAACATGCTGATATTGCAATGTATGAT
>JALSIU010000164.1 GCA_026989715.1 Methylomonas sp. | reverse complement strand
AAGGTTTAGGCATCGCCCTATTTGAACGCATTGCAGGTGATGACCCTAATGCTCTAGTAGGATTGCCTTTAATTAAACTGATTCAACTACTGCAAGCATTTGACATAGAAATATTATCTTGACCCCCCTCAAAAACGAGAGCTCCTACTGCTAGGTGCTCTTTAGCCTTAAGCGCGAAAATATTTTCTAGCGACAAGTCAATACACTCAAAAAAATAATTAACTCAGTATGCTTTCCAGCGTGTAGCCTTCTACTTCAATAATGGCCTTGAGACGCTTTAAACCATCCATTTGAATTTGACGCACGCGCTCGCGTGTTACGCCTAATTCTCCGGCAACGACTTCTAGGGTTGCATGCTCATAACCGCAAAGGCCATAACGACGACAAATAACTTCTGCCTGCTTTTTAGACAATCTCAGTAACCATGATTTAATATTTTCCTTAATACCATCATCATGCAATTGCTCTAAGAGAGAGCCTGTCTGTTCATCAGAAATAGAATCGACCAATGACCTATCCGCATCAAAAGGACTAGGTGCATCCACCGAAGTCACTCGCTCATTTAACTTAAGCATTTTTTCAACAACCTTAACAGGCTTATCAAGGTATTCCGCAATATCTTGTGCTCTAGGCTCGCCATCTAATGACTGAGTTAAATGTCGCTGTGCTTTCAAATACACATTCATTTCCTTCACGACATGAATAGGCAGTCGTATAGTGCGCGTTTGATTCATAATGGCACGCTCAATAGTTTGCCTAATCCACCAAGTAGCATAAGTAGAAAATCGAAAACCTAGCTCAGGATCAAATTTCTCCACAGCCCGAATCAAACCAAGATTCCCTTCTTCTATCAAATCCAATAAAGGTAGCCCTCTATTCAAATAACGACGTGCAATTTTAACGACCAAACGTAAATTACTCTCAATCATTATTTTTCGTGCATCCTGGTCACCGCGTAACGCACGCTTACCATAAATCTTTTCTTCATCAACCGTCAGCAACTTTGAACGACTTAATTCATTAAGGTAGAATTTTGTCACATCAAAATACTGACTATTTATTTCCTCATGCCCCGCAACAGAAACCTGTACAGCGGTATCATCCACAGCCGATTCAATATCAAAGTGTTCACTAATATCACCCACAACGGCCACTTCATTCTCTACAGTACTCATTAATCCTCCTTTATTCTCTTCACGCTTTTATTTTAGTCATCAAGGCAACCCGCTCAGCCACTATAACGCACTATTTTGACAAGTATGTAACAGGGTTAACAGGCGTTCCATTTTTTCTAATTTCAAAATGCAAGGAAGGCTGCCCATCAGCACCAACCCCCATTTCTGCAATCACTTGCCCTGCCTTTACTTTTTGTCCTTCCTTAACCAGTAAACGACGATTATGAGCATAAGCACTTAAATACAAATAATTATGTTTTATAATTAGTAACTTGCCATAACCCACCAAACCACTACCACTATACACAACCACCCCAGCTTCCGTTGCTTTAATATTCTGCCCCACGCGACCGGAAATATCAATTCCCTTTCTTCCCGTAAGGTAAAAACTTTTCAATACCTTACCTCTAATCGGCCACCTCCAGTTTAACTTTAACACTTTTTTATTATTAACTGAAATATCTGGACTTTTTTTTACTTTTTTTAAATATTGTGAACTTTTTTTCTGAAATAACCTTAAGGTCTGACCAATGTATATATCATAAGGAGGGGCAATCTTATTCCAAGCGGCCAATCGCTTATAACCATGCCCAGACCGAAAACCCACGGAGTACAAAGTATCACCTTTTTTTACCTTATAATATGAACCATTTATCAAATCTCGTTGTTTAGGTAGCACCGGCGCCTCGGTTTGCATTTTTGCGCAACCCATCACATTTGCCAAAAAAAACAGCACGACTAATAAGCTAGGCTTACAAACTGTCACCAACTTTCTTTGCCTATACTGCATGACTTATCTTTTTAACAATATGTCTTTGGCCAAATTAATTTGCGCAGCAAGGTAACTAGACCCACCCCGGTCAGGGTGATTTTTCAAAATTAACTGCCGATGTGCCGCAATAATCTCCTTATCTGTCGCCGATACACTCAACCCAAGAATTTTATAGGCCTCATCACGCGTCATCTTTCCTAAACCAGATGCGGATTTAGCTTGCTTTTGTGCAAAAAAACCGTACTGACGTAACATGCCCCATAATTTTTGCAACTGAGGTGCATAACGCAACAATACCGGCAAAAATCGCAAAATAAATGCCACAACAACACTAAAAGCAGCCAGTACCCAGTTTAATTTGCCTGTTATAGCCAATAATAACAAACAGGCCATTACCCCCAGCAACATGCTTTTTTTAATATATTGCGGGCGATCACTCGCTGGTTTTTGCCAATATACCTTTAGCCACAAAAAAACAGCGATAACCAAAAGTATTAAATAAAGCCTTATCAATGCTCATCCCTATTAGTTGTCATAAAATACTTCTAAAAAACTGAGAGTTTATAGCTCAGCACCATACGATTTAAACACTCATCATTTTATTCCTTTAATGATTTTAATTCCCTTCATCCTTTGTGCATAAATAATATCTAATTCTTGCTGCAAAGCCGTCATTTTATCCACATCATCACATAACTCCATTTTTTCTTTCAGTTTCACTTCCTTTACTTTTAATTTTTTAAGCACTTTTTTTATTTGTCGAACACGCTGTTGTTGCTCACGCCGATCAGCATTAAAAAAGTCCTGCAATATTTTTAATAATTTTTTCTTACTCATAGTTTAACCTTGCCAATCTTCAATTGCCTGCCTGTAACACATCACCTAGCTCCTCATCACTCAAAGCCATTTCCCGCTGTGCTGCCGAATTTTTTTCGGCCTGGAGAATAAAGACTGTCTCTGCCATATCCAATAAATGCTTTTTGATGGCATACATATAAGCACTATCATTAATAAGTGAAGTACCCGCTTCGGGTGTTATTTTATGCTCCCTAATCAAACGATCTATTTCAGCATTCATATACTGGTCTTGCTCTTTGATTTTGACTTTAAAGACATCAAACGACAACAGGGCTATATCTTGCTCTTCCGACGCATACTGTAAACGAAAAGCCTCCAACTCCCTGAGTAATTCCGCAATTTGGTAGCGAATTTTCCTATATTCATCCTGAATATAATTATTATTAGAGCGTGCCAGTCTTAGTAAGTTTTTTTGCAAATGCTTAGTATCCTTAATAGCCTCTACAATATGCCGATTTGCAGCTCGCAACCAGTACAAGCTTCCTGACTGCTGCATTTCCCAAGTAAAATCAGCTTGGCTAATGAAGGCGATAATAGCACTATAAATACCTTTAACATTACGCTCATAAGCAGCATCTACATTATAAGGACTAATATTTGGATACTCTTGCAATAACTGCGTCAATTCTTTATCAGAAAAAACACTACGCCCGGACAAACCGATTGTTTTCAAAATAATATGGCTAGCATGTTTATATAAACGAATAGTCTCCTGATGCACTGCCAAAACGACCGTATCCGGAAAAGCCATGGCGGCCGTACTTAAATACCTAGGCTTATCTACGTTAACCCATTCGCCTTTTAACACCCTTTCCAACATCAAGACCATCTTATTCACAAAAGGTAACATCAATACAACGCCAACCAAATTAAATAAAGTATGAAAAATGGCAAGCTTTAGTGTGTAATCATCTTCAGCAATATGCACCGCTACCGCAATCACATCAACCCCCTGCATAAACTGACTTAACATCAACAATGCAATCGTAGCAGTAATGATATTAAACAATAAGTGCGCAGCAGCCAAACGCTTGCCCTGCACATTTGCACTTAATGAACCAATAATCGCCGTAATGGTTGTTCCCACATTAGAACCTATCGCTAAAGCCAGCGCATTATCATAGGTAATTTGCTGTACAGACAAAGCCGTAATAATCAAAACCATCGTAGCATGGCTGGACTGCATAACAACGGTAGCGGCAATGCCAATCAACGTAAAAATAAACAATCCCTTTGTCCCTGCAATGGCATAATCTGCTAAATCAATCGTATGCCGAAAAGCCTCAAAGCCTTCCTTCATATAATGTATCCCCAAAAACAAAAAACCCAGTCCAGCCAAAATTGAGCCAATCGCCTTTAAAGACTTATGCTTTTGGAAAATCAACAAAACGCCAAAGATCAACATAGGCATAGCATACGCCGCAATCTTGACTTTCAAACCCAAGCCCGCAATTAACCAAGCTCCCGTTGTCGTCCCAAGGTTTGCACCAAAAATAATGCCAATGCCTGCCGCCAAATCCAATATGCCCACACTTAAAAATGAAATAGTAATTACCGTGACCAAAGAGCTAGACTGCATCAGTGTGGTGGTCACAATCCCAAACCCAAGGCTTTTCCATAATTTATCCGTACTATAACGTAATATTTTCTCCAGTGTCCCTCCTGCAAACCCCTGAAAACCTTGCTCCAACGACAACATTCCAAACAGGAAAATAGCTACGCCGGCGGCAATTTGATTAAAATCTGCACTTAACCATAAGCCATAAGCTAATACCAACAAAGTACTCAGAAAAAATATTTTTTTTAGCATATCGATTAATACCGCAACTTTCAGAACTATTGCGGCATTATAGGCTATAATCACACGCCGTTTGTTGCTTTAAATCACCTATGTCTACAAAATTTAACACCATTGGTATTTTGGGGAAAGCAGGTCATCCCGACATAGCCAATACATTAATTAGCCTTTATCAGTTTTTAAAACCTAATTATCAAGTGAGCATCGACCCAATCAGTGCACGGTGCATTCCCCATTTTTCCGGACAGATACACCCCATTGAAAACCTAGCTGAACATTGCGACCTACTCTTAGCACTCGGCGGTGATGGCACCTTTCTATCCGCCGCACGGGTTGCGGCAGGCTGTAATATTCCTTTAATTGGCATTAATTTAGGGCGACTTGGCTTTTTAGTGGATATTTCACCCAATGAATTAACAGTAAAGCTCAATGAAATTTTGTCCGGCCGATACCGCAAAGAAAAACGCTATTTACTGCGCACCAAAATAATACGCGACAGCCAAATCATCCACGAAGAAACGGCTGTCAACGAAATCGTTATTCATCGTTGGGTCACTCCCAGCATGATTGAACTCAAAACGGCAATTGATGGCGTATACCTCAACACCCAACGCTCTGATGGTTTAATCGTCTCCACTCCCACAGGCTCAACAGCTTACTCTCTTTCCGCCGGCGGCCCTATTCTGCACCCCTCTTTAGGGGCTTTATTACTCGTTCCTCTCAACCCACACACCTTATCTAATCGTCCCATCGTCATTAATGACTCATCAGAAATTGAAATCAGCTTTATCAAAATCAAAGAAATCAAAGCTCAAGTTACTTGCGACCATATTGCCATTCCTGATGTATTAATAAGTGATACAATTTTAATTAAAAAAGACCCTAACCCCATCACCATACTGCACCCGGAAAATCACGATTTTTTTCATACCTTACGTGACAAACTGAATTGGAGCAGTGGCTATCATTTTTAATTATGTTACAAAACCTAACTATTATTGACCTTGCCATCGTTGAATCTTTGGATTTAAACTTAGAAAAAGGCTTATCCGTCCTCACCGGCGAAACAGGCGCGGGTAAATCCATTTTACTCACCGCTTTAGGATTAGCATTAGGAGAACGTGCCGATGCGACCTACATTCGCCCTGGCTGCCAACGCGCTGAAATTAATTTAAGCTTTGACTTAAGCGATGCGCCGGCTGCCAAAAGCTGGCTGGAAGAAAATGAATTAGATGATAATGAACAGTGCTTGATTCGCCGCACCATCCGTCAAGATGGACGCTCTAAAGCCTATATCAATGGCCGCCCAACCACATTACAGGCACTCAAATTACTCAGTTCACAATTAGTTGAAATTCATGGACAACATGCCCACCTCACCTTATTGGATAATGACGCACAACGCCACTTTTTAGATAATTTTGCCAAGAATAATGACTTACTGGCAGACACCAATCAAGCTTATTTACAATGGCGCACTAATTTCCACGAATTACAAGCACTCATCAAATCCTCAACCGAACAAAGCAATCAAGAAGATTTATTGCGCTACCAACTTAATGAACTAGAACAACTGGATTTAGAGAATTATGATTATGCAGCACTATCCGCCGAACATACCAAACTTGCCAATTTAGAACAAATACTCAAAGTCGGTCAATCACAACTTGATTTACTATCAGAAAATGAACAACAATCAGCCAACCAAATGGTTAACCAAAGCATTAGTGCTTTAACAGATTTAAGTGCATTAGCCAGTGAATTTGATGAGCCTAATAAACTATTGATTGAAGCGCAAATTCAAATCAATGAGGCCACCCAGCAGTTGCGCCGTTTTCTGGAGTCGCAAGAAATAGACCCGCAACGCATGCAAGAACTAGAAAACCAAATAGGCGTCATTCAAAGCCTATCACGCAAACATCATGTAAGCCCTGAAGAATTGCCTGCAGTAGCGGAAAAACTGTATACGGAATTAGAAAATTTAAGCCATAGTACCGAGCGCATTGATGAATTAACCGAACTGGTCGCGCAAAACAAAACACACTATTTTAGCTTGGCAAACACTTTAAGCCAAGCACGTATAGAGCATGCACACACGCTGTCTCGGCTGATTTCAAATATGATTCAAGAGCTAGGCATGCCACAAGGCGAATTCAGTATCGGCGTTAGCCCACAAGACATTGATACCCCTAAAATTAATGGTATGGATAAAATTGAATTTTTAGTCAGTGCCAACCCTGGTCTACCATTACGCCCCTTGGCAAAAGTTGCCTCCGGAGGTGAATTATCACGCATCAGCTTAGCTATCCAAGTCACCACCAGTCATGATAAAGATGCCCCTACCATGATTTTTGATGAAGTCGACTCAGGTATTGGCGGCGGTATTGCTGAAATTGTTGGCCAAAAATTACGCGCACTCGGTCATAACACCCAAGTATTATGTGTGACTCACCTACCACAAGTGGCCTCACAAGCACATCAGCATTTATTTGTTTATAAAAAACATGATGATGCAATGACAACCTCCAATGTTAAAGTATTATCTACGCAAGAACGCATTGAAGAAACTGCGCGGATGTTAGGTGGCGTCAATATTACCGAATCCACCCTAGCGCATGCCAAAGAAATGCTGATGACAGGTATGCAAAACTAATGATTATGTGCTTGCTTCAAGGCACGCTGTCGTCGCGCTTCCATCGGGTCAACCGCTAAGGGTCTATAAATCTCAACTCGGTCTTGTGCTTGCAATACCTGCGTGAGCGGACAAATTTCACTAAAAATACCCACTTTATGATGACTTAAATTAATCTCCGGAAAACGCGCTAAGATACCGGATAATTGTATCGCTTCTGCCAATGTACAATTATCCGGCACTTGTACCGACAAAATCACCTGCTCATCGGCTTTGGCATAGGCAACTTCTATATCCAACATCATATTCGCTCAAATTATTAGTGACTCGCGCCATAGACCTGCTTTGCCCGCTGTGTAAACGATGTCACCATAGTATTGCAAATCTGATTAAAAACAGTCCCTAAAGCAAAATTAGCTAAAGCTCCATTCATTTCAAACTCTAAATCCAATGAAATTTTACTGGCATCCTCACGTAAAGGCATAAAATTCCAAACACCTTCTAATGATGAAAAAGGCCCATCTAATAAAGATAAACTAATGCGTTCACCCGGTACATTAACATTACGCGTTGCAAAAAAACTTTTTAACCCGGCTTTGGCAATTTGTACTTCCGCCTCAACAATATTACCTTCTCGTTTCAGTATGCGGCTACCGGTGCACCACGGCAAAAAATCAGGGTAAGCCTCAATATCATCTACAATATCAAACATAGCCTGTGCCGAATACTTGACTAAGGCACTTTTTTCAACAATAGGCATTAGCTAAAGACTCCAAAAACACCTAACACATTCAAGAAAACAAGAAAAACGGCGGCAGGAGCCACATAACGAACTAAAAATGACCAAACAGAAAATAAAACCTTGTTTTCAATCGCTAACTCTTCTTGTGCATGCCGAGACAGCATCACCCGCCCTGCAAAAATGGCAATAAAGAATCCCCCTAAAGGCAACATGATATTAGCAGTTAAATAATCTAAGACCTCAAAAAAGTTCGCGCCAAACAAGGTCATACCCGACCATTCATTGAATGAGAAAACCGTTCCCATACCTAATAGCCATGTGATACCCCCCATACCGATACAGGCTAACTTACGCTCAATATCATAATGCTCCACACACCATGCAACCGCAGGTTCTATCAGTGAAATAGCAGAGGATAAAGCGGCAAAAACAAGCAATATAAAAAATAATAAGCCAAATAACCATCCCCCTGTCATAGAACCAAAAGCAATCGGTAGGGTTTGAAAAATCAAGCCTGGACCTGATCCCGCATCTAAGCCATTTGCAAATACAATAGGAAAGATAGCAATACCTGCCAATAAAGCGACCAGCGTATCAGCCCCTGCAATCATCATACTGGTTTTAGCAATCGAAATATCTTTAGGCAAATAAGAGCCATACACCATAATCGCCCCCATCCCTAAACTAAGCGTAAAAAAAGCATGCCCCATTGCCGTTAGTACACTGTTTGCCGTCATTTCAGAAAAATCAGGTTTAAACAGAAATTCCAAGCCCTGCATATAAGCACCGGTGGTCATTGCATAGGCAACCAATAACATCAAAATAAAAAACAGGGATGGCATTAAAACCCCCACTGCTTTTTCTAAACCGCCTTTCACACCTCTAGCAACAATAGCCATAGTCGCTACCATAAAAATAGTATGCCAAATGGTTTGCTCAATGGGGCTTGCTTGCAAATCCGTAAAGAGGGCATTAATCGTGGTCGCACTTTCTCCCGAAAAACTACCAATAAAAGCTTTAGCAACATACGCCATCGACCAACCGGCAATGACGCTGTAATATGATAAGATTAAAAAACCGGCAACCACACCCAACCAACCTAAGTAATGCCAACGAGAATCAGCCCCCGCTTCGGTCGTTAAAGTCTGCAAAGTATTAATCGGGCTCTGCCGCCCTCTGCGCCCCATCATCGTTTCTGCCATCATAATAGGAATACCAATCGCAGCGATACACAATAGATAAACAATCACAAAAGCCCCGCCACCATTTTCCCCCGTAATATAAGGAAATTTCCAAATATTACCTAAACCAACAGCCGAACCTGTTGCCGCGAGTATAAATGCAAAACGTGAAGACCATTCACCATGAATAGATTTTTTTGTATCGGCCATTGAGCTACCTACGTGTTGGAAAAATTCAATTGTTTACGGTAAATTTAAAGTAAAATACTCGTATTCTTATTATTCATTCAGCCCTGACCCCGTGTTAAAATACAAAGTTAAGCCTAAATACTTAAGAGTGATTATACCTTTTACCTCCGTTTAAAAACAAATTTGGACAACCATGGCCGGAAAAAAATCCAAGAAAAAAAAGCAAGCTGACAATATTATTGCTAAAAACCGCTATATTTCACATGAGTTCTTTATCGAAGAGCGTTTTGAAGCAGGTCTCGTCTTAGAAGGATGGGAAGTCAAAAGCATGCGTGAAGGCAAAGTACAACTCAAAGAAAGCTATGTCTTTGTCAAAAATGGTGAAGTCTGGATTTCAGGCATGCATATTTCAGCCCTTAACTCAGCTTCTACCCACATCACCCCCTATGCAACCCGAGTGCGCAAGCTACTATTACACCGACAAGAAATCAACAAATTGATTGGCAGTGTCGAACGCAAAGGCTACACACTCGTCCCTACTTTTCTTTATTGGAAAAATAGCCGTGCTAAATTAGAAATCGGCTTGGCTAAGGGTAAAAAACTACACGACAAACGCGCCACTGAAAAAGATCGCGATTGGCAACGCGAAAAAGCACGTAACTTAAAATTAAATTAATCCCATGAGCGAACAATCCACCCTGCTTAGTGCCGAAAATAGCCTATTACTCCTTATCGACATCCAAACCAAATTGACTCAAGTCATGCCTGAAAGTGCGGCAGAAGATATGCAGGAAAATAGTCATCGCCTGATTGAATCAGCAAATTTACTGGATATTCCCGTCGTTGTAACCGAGCAATACCCAAAAGGCCTAGGAGCCACCCTAGAAACGCTAAAGGCAACCTTAAATAATAAGGCGATTTGCTTTGAAAAAACCAGTTTTTCCTGCTGTGCAGCCAATGACTTTCAAGTGGCACTGCAAAAATCAGCACGCACACAAATCATTATTGCCGGCCAAGAAACCCATGTTTGCATCTTACAAACAGCCTTACAGCTGTTAACTTTAGGCTATCAGGTGCATATATTAGAAGATGCCGTCTGCTCACGCAAAGCAGAACATAAATTTTATGCCTTACAACGCATGCAACAACAAGGCGCAATCATTAGCAATTTTGAGTCGGTCTTATTTGAATGGCTACAAGACTCAAAGCACCCACATTTTTCTCGTATCAGCCAATTATTGCGTTAAGCCAGCTTTTTTAAACCTAGCTTCAGCCATTTTTATCACTAAGTTATAAACTCTTTATTTTACAAGTAATCACATGTCTCTTACTGCATTTATCAAACAAATAAAATCAACGCAAACCATCAGTTTTAATGATGCACAACAAATCATTAATACGCATTATCACTACACCCCTACCGAATTTAGCAATGGCCTAGGTGCTGATCGCATCACAAATGCCGCGGGTAGCAATGAAGGCTCTTGTAAAATATTTGCCTTTGCAAAACTCCATCAATTAAACCCACAGCAAACACTCAAACTTTTTGGTGATTTTTATCAAGAGGTCTTAAATGACCCCGATGGTAATGGCCATCAAAATATCAGAAATTTTATGCAATATGGCTGGGAAGGCATTCAGTTCAGCCAAGAAGACACCCTGCGCCTCAAATAAATATGGCTAAACAAGTAGATTACCTGATTATTGGCCAAGGGCTAGCAGGTAGTCTACTGGGCTGGGAATTGATGCAAGCCGGTTGTCGCATTCATTTAATAGACAACCAAAAAGAAAATGCCTCACAAGTCGCCGCAGGACTCATTAACCCTATTACCGGCATGCGCTTGGTCAAACAAGCAGACATAGAAACTTTACTGCCCTGTGCGCAACAAACCTATCACAGACTCGGCCAATTTTTTGGCCAAGACTTTTATATCGCTAAAGACATGTTACGCATTGTGCGTAATCAAAAAGAACTGCACACATTTCAACAACGCAGCCAAAATAAGGCCTATCTTGATTATTTAGTACCGGAACTGCAAATACCGCCCACCTCTCTACACGCCCCTCTCGGCACTATCCGCCAAAAAAAGACCGGTTATTTATTAACACTAAAGCTATTAAACTGCCTCAAAGATTTTTTCCAACAAAAGCAGTGTTATCAAGCAAGCCAGTTTGATTATCAAGCCTTACAATTAAATTCAGGCATTCGGTACCAAAATATTACGGCTAAAAAAATTATTTTTTGTGAAGGCTATCAAGCCATTGCAAACCCTTGGTTTAAATATCTGCCCTTCCAATTAGCGAAAGGGGAAATATTAACCTTAACGGCCACATCGCCCTTACCGGATGCAATATTCAATTACGGCCGCTGGTTGATTCCTTTAAATCGTTTGCAATTGCGAACCGGCGCTACCTTTGAGCCTCATCAATTAGATGCTCTCCCCAGTACGCAAGGTAAACAACAATTATTAGAGGCATTAATACACATCATGCCCTCGCTCAATACTGCCCACCTTATTAAACACCAAGCCGGCATTCGACCAACGACCTTAGATAAAGCTCCATTTATTGGCCTACACCCTCAATATGATAATGTGGCTATTTTTAATGGATTTGGTGCAAAAGGCAGCTTACAAATTCCTTTTTATAGCCGGCACTTTACGCAATATTTACGCAAACAAAGCCCACTTATCGCAACGGTTGATTGCCAACGCTATGCGAACTCAAAAGCACCCCCTGCTTAAAACTCAACTTGCCCTGTTTCGATATTATACATCGCACCCACAATATCAATATTGCCTTGCGCTTGTAAGCTACGCAAAACATCACTGCGCCGCGTAACTTGCTCGACCATTATTTCAACATGACGCTCAGCCACTTTATCTGCCAACGAACGCTCAGGATGACTATTAGCGGCCAACCGGCCTTGCTTCACCGACTCAACCGCAGGATAAATCTTGTTTAACAAACCGGTTAAATTACCCAGTTCAACGTGCTCACAAGCCCCTTTGATTGCACCACAATGCGTATGCCCCAAAACCACGACCAACTTAGCACCGGCCACTTGACAAGCGTATTCCATACTGCCCAGAATATCCTCATTCACCACATTACCGGCCACACGCACGCTAAAAACATCCCCAAGACCTTGGTCAAAAATAAGCTCTGAGGCAGTGCGCGAATCAATACAACTTAAAATGATAGCAATCGGAAACTGCCCTTCAACCGTTTCACTCACCTGCTCTAACAGATTACGCTTATCTCTTAAGCTATTCACAAAACGATTATTCCCCGCTTGCAATATCTGCAATACTTTTTCCGGTGTTAATGCTTGCTGTGTCTCTTGGGTAAATGGCAAAGCACGCTCAACCGGCGGCAAAAAACCAAACCCGCGTAAGTTTTGAATAACGGCCTGAATATTCCTACGCGGCGCGTCTACTTCAAAATTACGAATAACTTCATAAACATCATAATCAATGTATTTTGCATGGGTTGCATCAATAACAATATTGGAATTCTTAGGAAAATTTGTTAATAATTGGAGAATATTAGATTTATTCAGAAAGGAAACATTTTCAGATAACGTAATAATACTTTTATTCAATTGTGGCTGTTCATGCAAATGATAGCCTACCTTTAAATTTTCCAGCAAAATAAAAAATAAGGCGAAGCTCATGCCAATGGCAATCCCTATCAACATATCCGAAAAAACCAAGCCGATCGCCGTCATAATAAAAGGAATAAAGTGATAATTCCCTAGCTGATACATGCTTTTAAATAAGGCAGGTCGCGCCAACTTGTATCCCACCACAATTAATACCGCCGCTAAACTTGCCAACGGAATTTGATTCATTAATTCAGGCAATAACAACACAAAAAGCAGTAAAAAAACACCCTGTAAAATGGCTGACAGGTTAGTACGCCCACCTGATTGAATATTCGCAGAACTACGCACAATGAGTTGGGTCATCGCCAATCCACCTAATAGACCTGAACAAATATTCCCTATGCCTTGTGCACATAATTCACGATTATTAGAGCTTACACGCTTATAAGGATCTAATTTATCAACCGCTTCCACACACAACAATGTTTCCAAGCTGGCAACAATGGCCAGCGTCAGCGCCACTCGATAAATTGCGGGGTTATTTATTTGGCTAAAATCAGGCCAAGTAAAGAAGTGCTCAATATCCGCCCACGTTTCTGCAACAGGCAACACAACCAAATGATTACCGCTTAAAGCCCACGCAGGCAACCATAACAAAAACCCATGATTTAATAATACCCCTGCCACAACCGCAACAAGCGCACCATGTAACCACTGCCGAAAGCGAAACTGTTTAATCCAGTTTGTTTCCCAGAGCAATAAAATCCCTAAACACACCAAACTAATGAGCACTGCCCCCGGCGCGAAAAAATCAAACATATGCCATAACTCCGTCAAGGTCGTGTAA
>JALSIU010000163.1 GCA_026989715.1 Methylomonas sp. | reverse complement strand
AGAAAGAAATATCCCCTTCATAATCTTGGTCATAACCGATGGCATGCGGTATTTGTTTTAAAAAAATAATCATGCCGATACCGGCCAACATCCCGGTAATCACGGCAGAGGGAAAATAATAAGCAATCACCCCCGCCCCAATGCTACCCATTATAATTTGCAGTCCTCCCGCTAAAACAATTGCCAACAATACGGCTTCAAACCCCAGTTCTTGAATCGCACCAAACATAATGACGGCCAAACCGGCGGAAGGACCGGTCACACCTAATGCCGAGCCCCCCAAGGCCGCTACAATGATGCCACCGATGACACCCGCAATCACACCGGAAAACAAAGGCGCACCAGAGGCAAGTGCAATGCCTAAACAAAGCGGTAAGGCCAATAAAAACACCACAATACTGGCGGGAAAATCATAACGCAGACAAGCTTTATAACTTAAGTCATTATCATGCCATTTTAAAGCCGGCTTTTTTATCATCAATAATATCTCTTTAATATTGCATTAGAAATTAACAATCCTTGTTCTCCACACTACTCCCAAAATTGGCGATAATTTTCATAATCATACTGTTTTAACACAGTAAATTTACCCTGAGTATGGCCATATATAGCAGGAAAATTATAACCATTAAAACGATTTGCTTTTACCAAAGTATAAGCCCCCACGTTCGTAAAACGAATTCTATCGCCTATTTTGACTGCTTGCTCAAAGTGATATTCACCGAACACATCCCCGGCCAGACAAGTCGCCCCCACTAAAATGGCACTAAACCGGCCGCCGTGGTGACTTTCGGCAATCTCCGGCTGACGCTGATATTCGAACACTTCCGGATTATGGTTAATAGACGTATCCAGCACAGCAATGACTTTACCATCGCTATGAAAGCAATCAATAATAGTAGCATGCAGTATCACCGCATCTCCCACAACACCTTTACCCGGCTCTATATAAACCTCCAAACCATATTGTTCGCGTAAGGCTTTAACTAATTGAATAAAAGCCTGCTGGTCACGCATTTGCTTAATTAAGTAACCGCCACCTAGATTAAGCCACTGTAATTGAGCAAAATACCGGCCTAGTTTTTGTTTGAGCCATGCCACAGTTTGCAATAACGGCGCATAATGTCGTTCAGAAAAAACAGTATGCACATGCAAGCCGGAAATACCCAACAAACTATCCGCATTAATACTATTGATATCAACACCTAATTTAGAATGTAACCGACAAGGATCAAAACGCCTATCAAGCGCAAAAGAAAGCTTAGGATTGACACGCAAACCGACCGAAACCGATTGCTGTGGTAATGACAAAAAATGCTGCCGCTGAGTCAATGAATTGCAACTTATATGACTGCATACACGGATCAACTCATCAACTTCCGCCGTTTTAATGCCTGGCGTACTCAAATGAATGCTTTGCTCTTTAGTTAATACTGCATGCGCCAACTTAGCTTCAAATAAGGAACTGACCGAAAAACCATCCACATAAGGCTGTATCCACTGCAAAACAGGCATAAAAGGGAGAGCCTTAATAGAATATAAAACACGACACCCAGACTCACGCCGCAAATAAGTCAACGTATCACAAGATTGTTGTATTGCTTGCGCATCAAGCACAAAAGCAGGCGTATCCGGCCAAGAAGCAGTATCAGTTTGTAACATAAGGACTTGTCGAGAGTAAAAATACCTTGCCGGCTACAAAATATAGCGCAAGATGATATGACACAAGGATTATGATGCTATCGCACTTATCGCTTGATAAAAATGATGCTCTGTCATCACGGCATCCATATAAACATCATACGCCTGCATAGCAACCTGCTCGACCATTTGACAGTCAAAACCGATACCCAACAAATAAGTGTGCTGTCCAACCGCTGCCAATAACCGGTCGTAATAACCGGCACCATTTCCCAATCTGCCCCCCGTAGCATCAAAAGCCACCCCAGGTGTTACGATAAAATCGAGTGCTTCCGGAAAGATATGCCTATCAGCATCATGCCACCTCGATTTAGGCGGCTCTAAAATACCCCAGGTACCGGGCACTAACTCGGATAAACTCTGTACCCACCACAGACCTAACTGGGGATTGCCTTGTTCATCTTCAGTACAATAAGGAATAACGACACGTTTATTTTGACGCTGAATTTCAGCCTGTACCGTTTGATAAGTACGCACTTCAGAACGGCAATGTAAATACCATAAAACAGTACTCGCTTGTTGATAAGCCTTAAGTGCCAAAACACCGGCACAGATTTTTTGACTGACAATATCTTTATTTTCTTGTAGCTGACGTGCATCATAAGCAGCACGACGCTGTTCAGCTTTGGATTGCAACATAATGAAAGAGAAAAAACAGAATATGATGGAAAAAGACGCGATTTTTTACGTCAAAACAGAGGTACTTCCCACCCTCTGCCTAAGCGTTTGATAACCAATACCTTCTTGGCTTTCTTTTAATCAAAAATCATTTAAAACTTCATTGTCAAGCATAATAGTTATTCGAGTTGTTCCTTTATTTTTGCTTGTGAAGCATAATCTGCTTGCACTATTGCCATAGAATCATAGAGAGCTGTTTTGCGGCTTCTTCAAAATTATACATACCTAATATGCATAATCAATCAAAAACATAGAACCAAGCCTTGAAAAAATGCGGCTAATTTAGGGGGGCGGAATGTGGGAAGTAAAGTAAGCTCAATATTTTAACGCCTCACCACAGCAGACTTTACCGCCCATGCAACCTCTAAAGCCTGTTTGTTTTCTTGCACATCATGTACTCGAAACATTTGTACGCCCTGCATAACACCAAGAGCGGTGGTCACTGCTGTTGCAGTAACCAATTCACTGGGCTGCTCCACCGCACAGATGCTCCCCATAAAACGCTTACGACTCGTTCCCAATAACACCGGATAGCCCATCCCCACAAACTGATCCAAATGGGCCAATAAATCCAAATTATCTTGCTTACGTTTACCAAAACCAATACCGGGGTCAATACCGATATGATGCTTAGCCACTCCCGCCGCTAAAGCCGCATCAATGCGCGTTTGTAAATGTGCACAAACTTCAGCCACGACATCAGTATAATAAGGTGCAGCTTGCATGGTTTTAGGCTGTCCTTGCATATGCATCAAAATAATAGGCACATCACATTCAGCAGCAACAGAGAGAATAGCTTTATCATTTAAGCCCGCCGACACATCATTAATTAAAGTTGCACCGGCGGCAACTGCCTGAGCCGCCACAGCACTTAAGGTCGTATCAATACTAATCGCCATCTCTTCTGAAAAATTAGCGCGAATCGCCTGAATCACAGGAACAACACGTCGCACTTGCTCTTCCGCCGAAACAGGCTCCGCGCCCGGGCGGGTCGATTCACCGCCAATATCAATAATTTTTGCACCCTCATCCCACATTTTTTGCACTTGTGCCAAAGCATTATCAATACCTGTGAATTTCCCGCCGTCTGAAAAACTATCCGGGGTAACATTTAATATCCCCATAATCATTGGCTGTGTCATGTGACGCAACAAACCCATTTGCACTCCAAAATAAATATTTTTATCAAAAGAATACGCCACCCTCAGTAAGTTAGCATATATAATAGAAAGTTTTTATAGCCTCTTAACTCAGCATGGATCAACCTCGCATCGCATGGGCCGTTACCGGTTCAGGACATTATATCGAAGAATGCATAGCACTTATGCTAACCTTGGATAATGTCGATTTATACCTTAGCCAAGCGGGCGAGGAAGTCTTAAAAATGTATGGCATACAAATTAACGACCTACGCAACAAAGTCCGCATTTACCGCGACAAAGCTGCATCAGCTCCTCCTGTCGGCTTATTTTATAAAGGATATTACCATACATTAGTGCTAGCACCGACTACCTCAAATACGGTAGCCAAATGCGTCTTAGGGATTGCCGACTCATTAGTCACCAATTTATATTCCCAAGCCGGCAAATGTCGTATTGCAAACATTGTCTACCCCTGCGATATTGCACCCGAAATGAAAACGACCGCCCCCGGAGGCGAAGTTATGGTCTATCCACGTAAAATTGATTTAGAGGCAACGGATAAATTACGCGACTTTGAATACACCACGGTCGTCGAAAGCGTTAGCGAACTCGCACACGCACTGCAACAACGCCTCGCTACCTTAACACTATGAGCGAACATATCCTTTTTTTAACGGGCAAACTGGCTGAAAAGCAACTACAGCTTATCTTAAAGAAAATGCAGCCCGACTTTAGCTACACCATTCACCAAATAGGTGTCAAAGTGGCCGCTTTAATGACCGCCGATATGCTTGCACGCCGTTTAAAAGAGACCTTTAATGCAGATAAGCTTATCGTTCCCGGCCGTTGCCGAGGTGATTTAGACGCGCTCTCACAAACACTGGGCATTCCTGTTGAACGTGGCCCGGATGAGCTCAAAGACCTGCCGCTATATTTTGGCAAAAAAATGCAACATATTGATTTAAGCCAATACGATGTCAAAATTTTTGCAGAAATTGTCGATGCCCCTAATGTCAGTGTTGATGCCGTCTTAGAGCGCGCCCATTATTATAAAAATAACGGGGCTAATGTCATTGATATCGGTTGCTTACCCGATACGCCGTTTCCCCAAATGGAAACCATGATTCAAACTTTAAAACAAGAAGGTTTTAAAGTGAGCATTGATTCTCTGCAAGCCGATGATTTATTACGTGGTGCTAAAGCGGGGGCGGATTACATGCTTAGCCTACATGAAAGTACCTTATGGATTGCCGATGAAGTAGACAGCATACCTATCATTATTCCTGAGCAACACACTGATTTAAGCTCCTTAGATAGAGCCATTAACATTTTACAACAAAAAAACAGAGCATTTATTGTTGACCCCATCTTAGACCCCATTCACTTCGGTTTTACGGCATCGGTGGTGCGCTACCATAGCGTACGCAAGCAATACCCTGATATTGATATGATGTTGGGTGTAGGCAATATAACTGAGCTCACGCATGCCGACACCGCCGGTATGAATGCCCTCTTGTTGGGAATGTGCTCTGAGCTCAATATCAATAATATTCTCGCAACCGAAGTCAGCCAACATGCCGGCCGCGCCATTAAAGAAGCAGATTTGGCACGGCGCATTATGCATGCGGCAAAAGAACATAACACCCTACCCAAGCATATTAACGCTGATTTAATGGCATTACACGAACCCGCGCCTTTTCCCTATCAACTCGATGAAATCAAAGAGTTTGCCGCCCAAGTCAAAGACCCAAGCTTTCGCATTCAAATCAGTACCGAAGGCATCCATATTTATAATCGTGACGGCTTACATACGGCTATCGACCCTTTTGATTTATACCCTAAATTACAGGTCGAAGACGATGCAGGCCATGCTTTTTACTTAGGTGTTGAACTGGCCCGTGCAGAAACCGCTTGGCAACTTGGCAAACGCTTTAATCAAGACCAAGCTTTAAACTGGGGCTGTGCGGCAAAATTAAACGAACAAACCGTAGACCTGCATACTTTCAAACCCGCAGGCACAACTTTAAAAAAATCATGATTCAAGAAACGATTGTCACAACTCAAAATAACCAAGGAAAACCCCATACCGCTCCTATGGGAGTCCACATTGCAGGGGATGAATTTATTATTCTCCCTTTTCGTCCCTCTACGACCTTAGAAAATATTCTTAGTACCAAAGTAGCAACCATCAATTTTTGTGATGATGTCAGAATTTTTGCAGGTTGCCTCACAGGAC
>JALSIU010000162.1 GCA_026989715.1 Methylomonas sp. | reverse complement strand
GCGTTGACTAAAATAGCGTGACATGCCGCCTTCTGCAGCCGATAGTGCATTGGGTGCTAGCCCATAACCCATTGCGGAAATTTTTTCCAACCCTGTGCTTAGCATAGGGTCGAGTAAAAATTTAAAGCTTTCTTGGTTGAGCGAGTAAGCAGTATGTTGCTGGTCTATATTGAAAGTATGCTGATTATCAATGCTGTCGAGTGCAATCGTTTCTAGCTCATCTAAATGAATGGCGCGTGCTTTTAATAAGGCATGATAGTCTGTTTCTTTTGCCAAACGTGTCATGACTTGATGGCTGTCGTATGCTTCACCGGTTGTATGGTCAAAATATAACATGCCGCCTGCTTCGATACGGCCACGTTTTAAGACCTCTTTGGAGGGGAAGTCAATTTGTCCGGCTTCTGACATAACGGCAATATAGTCTGTCGTTTCCACAGAGCGTAGTGGACGTAAGCCAAGGCGATCAAGGCGTGCGCCGACCCGTAGGCCGTCATTAAAAATTAAAGCGGCGGGGCCGTCATTTTTTTCTTCATATAAACTAAAGTATTCCAGCATGGCTTTGACATCGGCCGAGAGCGTTGTGTCATTTTCCCAAGCCGGTGGCATCATTGCTAAAATGGCGGTGACAATATCAAGTTTATCTTCATGAATACGGCGCGATAAAGTCTGGTCTAAGCGACTAGAATCAGATTGGCCGAGCGGGAATACCAGGTGTTTGCCATGTTGTCTGGCAATGGCCTGTTCACTTAAACGGTTTTTCTTGTCGGTATTGAGTTCACCATTATGTGCCATATAGCGGAATGGTTGCGCCATCATAGTCGCAGGTGCTGTATTGGTAGAAAAGCGCGTGTGAAAAAACAACGTGCTGATTTCGTGGTCGGTGTCGTATAAGTCAGTAAAGTATGGAATGACTTCAAATGAATTTAAACGCCCTTTGTAAACTTGTGTACGCGAACTCATTGATAAGGGATAAAACCCATCGAGTTCATGGCGGGTAAAGCCTTCTTCTTCAATAGTTAACAGCACCTCTTGAATGAAAAATTCAAATTCTTCATGGCTGGCATCTTTTAGTGCCGCAGGGCGACCAAAGACAACCTGTTTAATGGGAAGTTGTGCTTTGATTGATGCTTCATTTAAAACACTGTTATCAACCGGAATATCACGCCACTTAAGGATAGGCAAAGCAAATTCTTTTAAATGATTATCGACTAAGTCATGCGCGGCCGAATCATAATGACTATGATCTTCCGGGAAGAAAAAATTGGCGACACCAAACTGACCTAATTCTAAATCTTGATTTTCTGTTATTTTACGGAAAAATTTTAGTGATAAATCAATATTGACACCGGCACCATCGCCAATGCCTTCCGCACTCATGCCGCCGCGATGTGGAATGGTACAAAGTGCTTCATGTGCCTTATTGAGTAAATCATGAGTTTGTTTGCTTTGCTTGTGGGTAATAAAACCAACGCCACAGCTATCTTGTGATGCATCAGGATTATAAAGCATTTGATCGGTATTTTTTAAAGGGGAGTTTTTGTTCATTCATCCAGCCCGTAGCAACATGATGTAGGATTTTTACGTAGAGTCTTGGCTCTTGATTTGAAACGGTTCAGTCGTTGTTTTAAGGTGCTTTGCTTATGCACGTAACTTTTCCGTTCGACACTTTAGTGGTCTGTCTATTTTCTATAAGTGACGTATAAAACCATACCTATTAATTAAATTTTCATTTAGTGAAACTTTTCAATACTACCACGGAAAAGTTATTTTGTCATTGTTGGCATGTTGAGTCGATATAAGCCTAAAAGGCATTTGGGGGAATTTATATCTGTATTACTCAGGCGGCAGGAGAATTTGTGTGTAAATTTTTTGATACCTCCTAAGTTTTGTCAAGCTATGCCCTTTTTGATAAAGGAGGGATAAATATAAAGGATATGGCATATAACCTATCGGTGGTAAAAGCCAAAAAATCTGGTTTGCGTGCTATTTTTTAAATGGCAGGGAGGGGTATTTGCTCCCTAGTATGATAAACAGTCAATAAAACAGGGCATAGCAGAGGCTATGCCCTGTTATTGTTTTTAGCGTTTTAGTTTTTTCTGTAATATTTTATTGACTTCGCCAGGATTAGCCTTGCCTTGCGAGGCTTTCATGGTTTGTCCTACAAAGAATCCAAACACTTTATCTTTGCCGCTTAAATATTGTTCTACCTGATTTGGGTTGTCCGCAATTATTTTATCAATAATCGCTTCAATTGCACCGCTGTCGGTAATCTGTTTTAAGCCTTGTGCTTCAATAATGGCATCAGCACTGTCATCACTTGCTAACATTGCCGCAAAAACCTGTTTGGCAATTTTTCCGGAAATCGTATTATCAGCAATTCGTGTGAGTAAACCTGCTAGGCGTGTGTGGGAGATAGGCGATTGTTGAATAGCTAAGCCTTGTTTATTGAGTACGCCTAATAATTCAACTGTGACCCAGTTGCTACAGATTTTTGTGTCACAACCTGATTCTTTGACTAAGGCCTCAAAGTAATTAGCCAGTTCTTTAGAGCTGGATAAGGTACTCGCGGTTTCTGCATCTAGTTGATAAGTATCAATAAAGCGTTGCTTTTTAATCTGCGGAAGTTCGGGTAAATCTGCTTTGACTTCGGCACGTAGCGCATCACTGATATAGACGGGTAATAAGTCCGGGTCAGGGAAGTAGCGGTAATCATTGGCTTCTTCTTTACTGCGCATAGAGCGGGTTTCATTTTTATCTGCATCGTACAGGCGTGTTTCTTGCGTAATTTTGCCGCCTGCTTCAATAATATCAATTTGGCGTTCGACTTCGATATTAATGGCTTTTTCAACAAATTTGAAAGAGTTGATGTTTTTCAGTTCCGTACGTGTACCATATTCGGCTTGGCCTTTAGGGCGAACTGAAACATTGGCATCGCAACGAAAGGAGCCTTCTTGCATATTGCCATCACAAATATCCAGATATTGCACCAGTTCGTGAATTTTACGCATGTAGGCGACCGCTTCTTGTGCGGAACGCATATCCGGCTCGGAAACGATTTCTAATAAAGGTGTACCGGCACGGTTTAAATCGATACCTGTCAGGCCGTGAAAATCTTCGTGCAATGATTTGCCGGCATCTTCTTCTAAGTGTGCGCGTGTGACACCGATGCGTTTGGTTTTGCCGTCTACTTCAATATCCAGGTGACCTATGCCGACAATAGGGTGATCCATTTGGCTGATTTGATAGCCTTTAGGCAAATCAGGGTAAAAGTAGTTTTTGCGGGCAAAGACTGAATAATCCGCAATGTGGGCATCGATTGCCATGCCAAATTTAACGGCCATGCGCACAACTTCTTGGTTTAAGACCGGTAGTACGCCCGGTAAGCCTAGGTCAACAGCGCAGGCTTGTGTGTTGGGTTCAGCACCATAGGCCGTGGCTGCGCCTGAAAATATTTTAGTTTTTGTTGCCAGTTGGGCGTGGATTTCTAATCCGATAACGGTTTCCCATTGCATAATCTTATCTCCTTACGCAAAGCCTTGCGGTGTTTGTTGGTGCCAGTCGGTGACTTGCTGGTATTGGTGCGCGACATTGAGTAATTTGTCTTCCGCAAAGTAGTTGCCAATAATTTGTAGGCCAATCGGTTTATTGTCAATAAAACCTGCCGGAATGGACATGGCAGGCAACCCTGCTAAATTAATGGCAATGGTGTAAATATCGGCCAAATACATTTCAATCGGGTCGCTGGTTTTTTCGCCAATACCAAAAGCAGGCGAGGGCGATACCGGCCCCATAATGACATCGACTTCTTGTAATGCGCGCTTAAAGTCATCACTAATTAAACGGCGTATTTTTTGGGCTTTAATGTAGTAGGCATCGTAATAGCCTTCTGATAAAGCATAAGTACCTACCAAAATACGACGTTTGACTTCGGTGCCAAAACCTTCGCCGCGTGAGCGAATATAGAGGTCATTTAAATCAACAGGGTCTGTGCAACGATGCCCAAAACGTACGCCATCCATACGCGAAAGATTGGCTGAGCATTCAGCCGGTGCAATCACATAGTAAGCAGGAATGGCGAGCTTTAAGTTCGGCATGGATACTTCGATAATCTCTGCGCCCATTTTTTTATATTCATTGATGGCCGTTTCAATGCAGCTTGCCATGTCATTATTTAAGCCGTCATCAAAAAATTCTTTGGGTAGGCCAATTTTTAAACCTTGTAAGCTATTGTTTAAGCCGGCACTGTAATCAGGGACTTCGCGCTCGACACTGGTGGAGTCTTGCGCATCAAAGCCTGCCATCGCTTGCAACATCAGCGCGGCATCTTCCGCCGTTTGTGTCATCGGGCCGCCTTGGTCTAGGCTAGATGCGTAGGCAATCATACCAAAGCGCGAGACGCGCCCATAGGTAGGTTTTAAGCCGGTAATGCCACATAAAGCCGCCGGTTGGCGAATGGAACCGCCGGTATCGGTGCCGGTGGCTCCGGGGATTAAACGCGCGGCAACGGCGGCGGCTGAGCCACCTGAAGACCCCCCCGGAACGGTATTACTTGCCCAAGGGTTGTGTACGGCACCATAAAAGCTGGTTTCATTGGAAGAACCCATTGCGAATTCATCCATATTGAGTTTGCCTAATGATACCGTGCCGGCTGTGTCCAATTTTTCGACAACCGTTGCATTATAGGGTGCGATAAAGTTATCCAGCATTTTTGAACCACAGCTGGTTTTAACACCTTGCGTACAAAAAATATCTTTATGTGCAATGGGAATGCCTGTTAACAAAGGTGCGTTGCCTGTGGCAAGCGCCATATCGGCTTGCTTCGCTACTGTGAGCGCTTGCTCTTCTGTGACCGTAATAAAACTGTTGAGTTCGGTATGTTGTTTTATGCGAGCAAGGTATGACGCAGTTAGTTCTTGGCTGGAGTAATCACCGGCACGCAAGCCTTTTGCCAGTTGTGCAATTGTTTTAGTATGCATGATTTATTTCCTTATTCGATAACTTTGGGCACAAGGTAGAGGCCGGCTTCAACTTGCGGCGCAATTTTTTGAAAAGCTTCGCGATTATTGGTTTCGCTGACTGCATCCGTACGCAGTCGTTGGACTTGATCTAAAGGGTGAGCCATCGGTGCGACATCATCGGTGTTGATGTTGCTCATTTGAGCGACTAAATCTAACATGCCTGATAAATCTTTGGCATAAGATTCGGTATCTTGGGTATCAATTCCCAAACGCGCTAAATACGCTATTTTATTAACATCATCAGCTGTTAACGACATTTTAACTCCATTAAACAATAGGATTATTAAGTGGTTTTATCTCTTTGGATGACCTTTTTTTGTGCCGGTAAAAGAGCAATAACGCCAATATGATACTTTATATCTTGCCCAAATACCTTATTGATTGTTAAAGTACTAAGATTTTCTACGCGTTCAGGATTCAGAATAGATGTTTAATAAAATTCGTGGGATGTTCTCTAATGATTTATCCATTGATTTAGGAACTGCAAATACACTTATTTATATGCCGGGACAGGGGATAGTCCTAAACGAGCCTTCGGTTGTGGCCATTAAAGAAGACCGTGTTCGAGGGGCTAAGATGATTGCGGCGGTTGGTGCAGATGCTAAGTTGATGTTGGGGCGTACGCCAGGCAATATTACGGCGATACGTCCATTAAAAGATGGGGTGATTGCTGATTTTGCCGTGACTGAGCGCATGTTGCGTGAATTTATTAAGAAAGTTCATGAAAATAAAGTCTTTCGCCCTAGTCCGCGTATTTTAATTTGTGTGCCATGTGGCTCAACACAAGTTGAACGGCGTGCTATCAGAGAGTCGGCGGCAATGGCAGGGGCACGGGAAGTTTATTTGATTGAAGAACCGATGTCGGCCGCGATTGGTGCCGGCTTGCCGGTAGATGAGGCACATGGTTCGATGGTATTGGATATTGGCGGTGGCACATCGGAAGTGGCGGTTATTTCATTAAATGGTATTGTGTATTCTTCTTCAGTACGCATTGGCGGTGACCGATTTGATGAGGCGATTATTAACTACGTGCGTAGGAATTACGGTACTTTAATTGGTGAAGCCACTGCGGAAAGAATTAAGCAGGAAATTGGTACGGCTTATCCCGGTAGTGAAATTATGGAAATTGAAGTCAAAGGGCGCAATTTGGCAGAAGGTGTACCGCGCGGCTTTACCTTGAATAGTAATGAAATTTTAGAGGCATTACAGGAGCCCTTGTCCGGCATTGTGGGGGCTGTGAAAGTTGCGCTGGAGCAAACGCCCCCGGAACTAGGGGCTGATGTTGCAACACGCGGCATTGTCTTGACAGGTGGTGGAGCTTTATTAAAAGATATTGACCGTTTGATTGCAGAAGAAACCGGCTTGCCGGTGTATATTGCGGATGACCCTTTAACATGCGTGGCTCGAGGGGGCGGGATGGTTTTGGAAATGCTGGATGAAAAAGGTTTGTCAGCCTTTTCTTTAGAGTAATTACCTATGCAGGCGCAGGGTAAGAAAGCGTATGCGTTTTCTTGCTCCCGTCGTTAGGATTGAGGATTTTATAATGCCTGCAACCGGCTTATTTTGTTGTCTGGTTCTGGGTTTTATTGTCTCTATGACTCTTAGTTTGTTGCATGCTTACATTATTATTCACTTTAGGGTAAGACTATAAAACTTTTATTTGCCACCGGCCCTTCTATTAATACGCAGTTTATTATTGTATTGATTTTGTCGGTTTCATTACTGTTTGCTGATAAATATACTGACAAATTAAGCCCATTACGTAGTTTATTGTCTGTGTTTGTTTATCCTATTCAATACTTGGTGGATGTACCCTCGCGCCTGGTGCGCGATACGTTGGACTCCGTTGGTAGCTATGAGGAATTATTGCATGAAAATGCGATTTTAAAACGCCAGCAATTGATTAATAATGCTAAGTTATTAAAATTTGCGGCTTTGGAGAAAGAAAATATTCGCTTGCGGGCGTTATTAGATAGTTCTTTTAAGTTGGGTGAGCAAGTTTTAGTGACGGAGTTGATGGCTGTGAACTTGGCTCCTTATGAGCATATCGTTGTGGTTAATAAGGGCAGTCGTTTTGGTGTACATACAGGGCAGCCTGTTTTGGATGAAAATGGGATTGTTGGGCAAGTTGCCAAAGCGCTGCCTTTAAGTGCTGAGATTATTTTGATTACCGATCCTAACCATGCCATTCCCGTACAGGTCAATCGTAATGGCCTGCATACGATTGCCATTGGCAGTGGCCAGTCTAATAAGTTGATTTTGCCTTTTTTGCCAAATAATGCTGATATTGTTACCGGTGATTTATTAATTACCTCGGGACTAGGCGGCGTATTTCCACAAGGCTACCCTGTGGCTAAGGTTGAATCGTTTGTCGAGCAGCCCGATAAACCTTTCGCAGTGATTGAGGCAAGACCGACAGCGGCTTTGAATACGAGTCGAGAATTACTGATTGTTTGGAGTCATAATGAGGTGATTCCTTTAGGTAAATTGGCAAGCGAGCAACACAGTGATAGCGATTAAATTGCCTATTGTATTGATTTATTGGCTTACTATCATAGCGTCTATGGCATTTAATATTATTCCATGGTCATGGTTTCTGTTGATTGCAACACCTGATTGGGTGTTGTTGACCTTGATTTATTGGGCATTTGCAATGCCTGAATCAGCGGGAGTGGGTAAAGCGTGGTGTGTGGGCTTGCTGGTAGATGTGTTAACCGGGCAGCTCTTAGGGCAATATGCCTTAGCTTATGCAGTCAGTATTTTTATTGCCGTTAAACAACATAAGCGTTTACGCCAATTTCCGGTTATTCAGCAGAGTTTGTCTGTTGGTGCTATTTTATTGCTGGCACGGATACTCACTTTTTGGGTAGAGCGCATGAATCACCAAGTTGTGCCACTTTCCTTTTGGTTGCCTGTCTTGGTCGGTGGTTTAATGTGGCCGGTGGTGTTTACGGTATTGCGTAAAATTCGTCTTTCCTAGTGTCTGTATGCGCCGTCATCAGCTGTTAAAAGATCGTTTTTTAGAAAATCGTATTTTCTTAAGTCGAACGGTTATTTTATTTGTCTTGTTATTGTTGCTGACCGCAGGCTTGGTCAGCCGTTTGGTGTATTTGCAAGTCATGGGGCATAGTAAATACCATAATATGGCGACTCATAACCGGGTTAAAGTCAGTTCACTGCCGCCTACGCGCGGGCTTATTTATGATAAACATGGCCATATTTTGGCGCAAAATTTACCTTCTTATAGTTTGGAAATTACGCCGGAATTAGTGACTGATATGGATGCTACGTTGGCACGCTTACAGCAAGTACTGACAATTCCCGATGAGAAAATAGCAGCGTTTAAAAAACAGAGACGACGTTATAAGCACTTTGATAGCATTCCTTTATTATTGCAATTAACTGAAACAGAGGTCGCTAAATTTGCTGTTGTACGCCATACCTTTGCCGGTGTAGATATTCATGCACGCTTAATTCGGCATTACCCTTATGCTGAATTGACTGCGCATGTGGTGGGCTATGTTGGACGTATTAATGAACGCGAATTAAAAACAATTTCTTCGGCAGAGTATCGTGCGGTACATTCTATTGGTAAAACAGGGGTTGAACGTGCTTATGAGGCATTATTGCGTGGTCATTCAGGCTATGCGGAAATAGAAACCAATGCACAAGGTAAGCCTATTAGGGAATTGGGTAAAATTGAACCTGTTCCCGGTGCAGATATTTATTTGACTTTAGACATAGACTTGCAGGGCGTGGCTTATGAGGCATTAGCAGATTATAACGGAGCCGTGGTTGCGTTGGATATAGCAACAGGTGGTGTCTTGGTGCAGGTCAGTAAAGCCAGTTTTGATCCAAATTTATTTGTGTCGGGAATTAGTTATGCTGATTATAAGGCATTGAATACCTCTAAAAATAAGCCTTTATTTGATCGTGTTTTGCGTGGGCAGTATCCACCAGGCTCAACGTTAAAGCCTTTTATTGGTTTGGCCGGCCTAGAATATAATATAACCAATATGCATCAAACTTTATTTTGTCCAGGCTATTATCAGCTCGCTAATAAGTCGCATAAATATCGCGATTGGAAAAAATGGGGGCATGGGACAGTTAATTTAGATGATGCGATTACCCAATCTTGTGATGTGTATTTTTATGATATGTCTTTGGCTTTGGGCATTGATAAATTATCTGCATTTTTGCATCGTTTTGGCTTTGGAGAAAAAACAGGTATTGATTTAAAAGGAGAAAAATCAGGTTTATTACCATCCCGAGAATGGAAGCGTATTCATAGGCAACAGGCTTGGTATCCGGGAGAAACCTTAATTACCGGCATTGGACAAGGGTTTACACAGGTAACGCCCATACAATTGGCGCGGGCGACGGCCACGTTGGCAAAGTACGGCGAGGTGGTGACCCCTTATTTGGCTGAGCGTATTATTTATGCAGATCACGCAGCAGTCATTACGCGCGCCCCGGTCAGTGACATTGGCTTAAAAAAGAGCAATGTACAGGATATTATGACGGCAATGGTGCATGTTGTGCATTCAGCTAAAGGGACTGCAAAACGTATCGCGAAAGGCATAAATTATCAAATTGCCGGTAAAACAGGGACTGCACAAGTGTATACGGTCAAACAAGATGAAGAATATGATGAGGCAGAAATTGAATTCAATATGCGTGACCATGCTTTATTTATTGCGTTTGCACCGGCGGATAATCCCAAAATAGCGGTTGCTGTTATTGCGGAGCATGGTAGTCATGGAAGTTCTGTTGCCGCGCCGATTGCTGCACAAGTTATCAAGCAGTATTTAAAAGCGGAAAAATAAATATGAAGGTAGAACTAAGACCTGAGCAATTTAAAGAACATTCATTATTAGGACGTTTATTAAGGCGTTTACATATTGATATTCCTTTGTTAATCGGTTTGCTGTTGCTGCTGACCATCAGTTTTATGATGCTTTATAGTACAGGTAATAAAGAAACGGCCTTACTGATACGACAGGCTGTGCGTATGGGAGTGGCCGGCGGCTTGATGGTTGTTTTGGCACATATAGATCCACGCCAATTTCAGCGTTACTCCATCCCATTATATGGAGTAGGCGTTGTATTATTAGCCGCCGTTCTTTTAGTGGGTGATGTCGGCAAGGGAGCGCAGCGTTGGTTGGATTTGGGCGTATTTCGTTTTCAGCCTTCTGAAATGATTAAAATCACCACCCCGATGATGTTGGCTTGGTATTTGTCGGGGCATGATATACCACCACGTTGGTATCATATTGTGGTGGCCACGGCTTTTATCTTGCTACCTACCTTATTAATCGTACGTCAGCCGGATTTAGGCACATCGCTATTGGTGGCCAGTTCAGGTGTTTTTGTGCTGTATTTTGCCGGCATTTCATGGCGGTTTTTATTAAGTTCAGCTACCGGTTTCATGGCTTTTACCCCCATTTATTGGCATTTTTTTATGCGGGAGTACCAAAAAGACAGGGTGCTGACTTTTTTAAACCCTGAAGCAGACCCTATGGGGAAGGGATACCATATTATTCAATCTAAAATTGCGATTGGGTCGGGGGGGGTGAATGGTAAAGGGTGGCAGGAAAATACGCAGTCACAGCTGGATTTTTTACCGGAAAGTTCTACCGATTTTATTTTTGCCGTGTTTGCAGAAGAGTTTGGCTTAGTCGGTTGCATTGGCTTATTGATTTTGTACCTTGGCATTATTGCGCGTGGGTTTTATATCGCGGTACAAGCACAGGATACCTATTGCCGCTTATTGGCGGGTAGTTTGGTTTGTACTTTTTTTGTGTATGTTTTTGTGAATATCGGCATGGTGATCGGTATTTTGCCGGTGGTCGGTGTTCCCCTGCCTTTAATTAGTTATGGGGGGACTTCAATGGTGACTTTGTTGGCGGGATTTGGCATTTTGATGTCTATTCACACGCATAAAAAGATTTTGCCTAGTTGATGCGTTTGTTGCAAAGATAAAATTCTCGGTTCTTACTGCCTAAAATGGAGAGCAGGAATCTGTAAGTCGCGCTCAACAGTTAAAGGAATCCACATGCCGTCAATGCCATGCCTTTTGACACCACAAAATAGCCAATAGCGGCCTTCTTTCGCTGGAAAGGAAATGGTTTCTTGTTCATTGGCATGTAAAACTTCAGTGTAAGCGCGGTTGATAATAGCAAATTCACCGGTTTGTTCATCAGGAATATCATTCTGGGAAAATGCTGGGGTAAGCACGATTGAATGCGGCGCATTAGCATCGCGGTTAATAAATGTAATGCTGATTATCCAGCCTGCCGGGACTTTTAAGGTCACTGCATTTTGGTAATAACCATTGTAATTATAACCATTATTATTGGCATTTTTCGCGGCAATTAATTCAAAATGCACCTGTTTGCTACTGGTGTCATAGTGCATAAAGTTTTCCTCGTACAAATTGGGTGTTGCGGTTTTTGTACAAGCACTTAGTGCTATGAGTGTACCGAGTAAGATGGTTTGGTAACGTATTGATTTAATCATTTAGCGTAAAAACAACGACAGTTCCGCCACGGGGGGCGTTGACTTGAGCGTTGCCACCAGCGGCCACAGCGATATATAACTTACCCTCAATTCGGTAGGCCATAGGGGCGGCATTAACGCCGGCTCCTGCTTGAAACTGCCAAAGTTTTTGACCTGTACGGGAGTTTAATGCAAAGAAATAACCATTCGATTCACCACTGAATAACAAGCCCCCTGAGGTCGCCAAGGTACCGCCAATCATCGGTTTATCGGTTTGATATTGCCATATGATTTTGCCGGTATCTAAATTAACCGCACTGATATTACCGGACTGTTTTTTGCCCGGAATAACTTTGAATGCCCCCCCTAGCCATAACCGACCTTGTCGCCATGGAACAGAGCGAACCTCATAATACATCGGCTGATGCAGATTTGCATAATAAGCAGTATGTGAGCGTGGATCAATCGCGCCAGGCGACCAGTTAACGCCTCCATTTGCACCCGGTAACATTTCTGTCCCTTGACCTTGAGTCGGGATGGCAAACAAATTCTTCTGTTCGATCATGGGTTCTGAACGTCTGATGAGCTTACCTGTTACGCGGTCATGTACATATACCCACCCGGTTTTACCGGCATGAATAACAACCGGCACCACTTTGCCGTGATTATTTTTAGCCTGAGTGAGGATGGGAGGTGAGGCGGCATCTAAATCCCAAATATCATGAGGTAAGTATTGATAACCCCATATCATTTTTCCTGTTGTGCTATCTAAGGCAACAATAGAAGCTGACCAACGATTATCACCAGGACGTTGGCCGCCATCTAAATCGGGTGCGGGGTTGCCGATAGTGGCATAGACGATGCCGGTTTGTTTATCAATGGTGACCGGCATCCAGCTAGAGCCTCCCCCATGTTCCCAAGCATTATCAAATTCACCGGAAGCAATAGCAGCTTTTTCGGCGGCAATATCCCTATGTAAATCATTAATGCCATCAGCTTTTTCTGCAAAAACACCAAACCAGCCTTTAGTACCATCAGGTTGTATTTCATCAGGCTCAGGAATGGTATACCAACGCCATACTAACTCCCCTGTTTTTAAATCATAAGCACTAATGAAACCACGAATCCCGTATTCAGCACCCGCGATACCAATAATGACTTTATCTTGAAAAATGATGGGGGCACCGGTTTCTGAATAGCCTTGTTCAGAATTGGCGATGCTTATTTCCCAAATACGTTTGCCCGTTTTTTTGTCGAGTGCGACCAGCATAGCATCCAGTGTTGCCATAATGACTAAATCACCACTAATTACTGCACCTTTGTTATTGGGTCCACAACAGTAAATAGTCGTACCCAGTTTATGTTTATAACGCCAGAGACGTTTGCCGGTACGAGCATCTAATGCATAAATATGGTTATAGGGGGTGGTTACATACATGATGCCATCTTGAACAATGGGCGTATTTTCAAAGGAGCCGACAATGCCGGTTTGAAACATCCAAGCTAATTTGAGTTGGCTGACATTATGTGTATTAACGCTCGTATCATCAACAAAACGGGTTTGTTGTAAATTGCCCCCATAACTTGGCCATTCGAGCGGTTCAGCTAAAACAGTGTAGCTAAAGCAAAAACTGATATATATTAAAATAAGTTTCATAGTTAATATCTTTGCTAAATGGAAATGTGATTTAAATACCAGAGAGTCAGAAGTGGGTGAAATACTGGGTTATCGGCATGATAGCAATCAAATTATTCCCATATTTTCTCTGTTCACTATAAAAGCCCTTGTTCTCCGAGCTAGGTCGCAGTAAAGAAATCAACTTCTTCATCAATTTCTTGGACGGAGAAAACGTATTAAATAACTCGGAACGAATACAATCTAAACCATATCTAAAGATACTTTGTGCGAGTCGTTGGTGTGTTTTTGTTTTGATGAGTAATACAGAATTATTTTTCCACTCACCGACTTTATGAGGCCAACAAAACGCAATCACAGGTAAAACCAATAATTTCTTGATACGAAGATAACCCACAACGCGTGTCTCTTCAAGATTAAACCCTCGCTCTTTTAAACACCCAAATAAAGTTTCAATTTCCCAGCGTAAACCATACACTTCAATTGCATTCCGGTGGAAGCTTGAGGTAGCCACTATCAATAACTGACCATCACTCAAACGAAGACCGCTAAGATATACGGGGCATACACCTAATAATCTTGAATCAGTTAAAGTGGGTGTTTCACCCACTTTCAGCGATTGAAACAAGCGATCGACGCGGATTTTCTCCCCCGACTATTGAATGTATAGCTATTGTTATGAATCCGAATAGTGAAAGGAATTTCTTCCTGAATTAGCCACCCTATCCATTTGCCGCCAATAAATTCACGGTCAGCCAACAATCATTTTATATGATTTTGCCCAAACTGACCGATAAATCGTTTCATTAACGCGATACGTTCTCGCTGGTTAGAATTGCCTCGTTTATTCAAGGGCAACCAATTCCAGTTGGTTTGAACCAGTGATGGATAGAAATCATTTTCTATCAAACCAAAAATCTTCATGACAAAGTCAGCCACTTCATTGTAATCCAGCCAATGGTGACTAAAAAATTGTTGTATCCGCCCCGCCTATAGCGCGACGCAATTAATGCCCGACCGGGAAAAATAAAGCAAGCTGAGTCAGATTCACTGTACCTACAGTCATGAGTGCGATTAGCATTCCCACAAAACAATTCATTCTTGCCTTGTTCCAATGAAAATGCTCGTTTAATATAATCGTTAGTTCGTTGATTTGTAATTGTCCGCTAGCCATATTTTGCCAAAACAAAAATAGGATATTTTATTATATTTCAACGAACTATGCCGCCTTTTAGATTTTTTATCGTGTACAGAGAAAAATAGGAATAAAACTAAACTAGTTAATAGCTTAATTACTTGCTTTACATGTGGCCAATAATATGGTCGGCAAACTCACTGCATTTTACTTCTGTTGCATCTGGTATTAAGCGTGCTAAATCATAAGTTAGTTGCTTGTTGCGCAGGGTTGTATTTAGGGCAGATATCAATATATCTGCAGCTTTAGTCCAGCCAAGGTGGCGCAATAGCATTTCGCCTGAGAGAATTAACGACCCGGGGTTGACTTTATCTAGGTCTGCATATTTAGGTGCAGTGCCATGCGTTGCTTCAAAAATTGCAATGCCTGTTTGATAATTGATATTGCCGCCGGGAGCCATGCCGATGCCGCCTACCTGTGCTGCTAAGGCATCTGATAGGTAGTCGCCATTTAAGTTCATGGTGGCAATAACATCAAATGTTTCCGGGCGAGTGAGTATCTGTTGCAAGCTAATATCAGCAATCACATCTTTGATTAAAATACATCCCTTTGCTAGTGCCGCTGCTTGTTCTTGATTAGCGGCTGATTCGCCTTGTTCTGCTTTGGTTTGTTGCCACTGTAGGCTGGTATATACCTGTTCTGCAAATTCATTGCTCGCCAGTGCATAAGCCCAGTTACGAAATGCGCCTTCGGTGAATTTCATAATATTGCCTTTGTGTACAAGGGTGACACTTTTACGCTTGTGGGTAATGGCATATTTAATGGCGGCACGAATGAGGCGTTCTGTGCCGGCTTGTGATATGGGTTTGATGCCGATACCTGAGCTATCCGGAAAGCGAATTTTGTTGAATCTCTCAGGGAAGTGCGTTTGCATGAGTTGTAAAAATTTTGCATTATCGGCACTACCTTGTTCAAATTCAATGCCGGCGTAAATGTCTTCCGTGTTTTCTCGAAAAATAACCATATCGACGGCGGCAGGGTTGTTTACAGGGGACGGTGTGCCTTGAAGCCAGCGTACCGGTCGTAAGCATACATATAAATCTAGGGTTTGGCGTAAGGCAACATTGAGCGAACGCATGCCTCCGCCAACAGGGGTGGTTAAGGGGCCTTTGATGGCGATTTTGTATTGTCGGCAGGCGGCAAGGGTTTCTTCCGGTAGGTAACTATCAAACTTATGTTTTGCTTTTTCGCCTGCGTAAATTTCCAGCCAATGAATTTTTCTCTGTTGAGCATAGGCTGCTGTTATGGCGGCATTTAAAACACGCACTGTCGCATGCCAAATATCAGGCCCCACGCCATCACCTTCAATAAAAGGAATAATGACTTTATGAGGGACATGTAGGCGATCATTTTCTAAGCTGATGCCGCTATAATCTGTCATACTCATACTTTATCTCTGGTTAGTGCAGTAGGATGGTGCGGCCTAATTCGACGGATTGTAATGCGGCGACGATAATTTCGCAGTTGGTTTTTGCATCTTGTAAACTCAATTGCAAAGGTTTGTTATGTAATACGCAGTCGCAAAAATGCTCGACTTCCAGTAAAAAATGGTTGGCCAGTGCTAAATGCTCTGTTTGTTGTTCGCCGGTTTCGGTAGACCAAGAAATAATAGGCTCTTCGGCCTGCTTTGCCCAAACGTTATGGCATTTTATGCCGCCCTGGGTACCAATAATTTCATATTCGGCTCGGCGTGCATGTTCAAAACTAAAGTCAAATTGAGCATACCTGCCATCACCGAAATCAATCGTACCACTACTGCTAATATCGGCACCTTGTGCGTTATGTTTGGCCATAGCTGATACGGCAAGTGCGGGTGTATTGCCAAAGTGAAATCTGGCGGCATGAATGGCGTAACAACCAATATCCCACATGGCTCCGCCGCCGTCACTGATGGGGCGGTCAATGCGGTATAGGCGTGCGGGTTGCATGGGGTAGGCAAAAGACGTGCGTACAGTACGCACTTCTCCAATGATGCCTGAATGAATGATTTCCTGAATGCGCCGGTGTTGTGGGTGAAAGCGGTACATAAAGCCCTCCATTACCAAAACCTGTTGCTTTTTGGCGGCGGCTGTAATCTCATTAATCTCTTGAGGTTTTAAGGCCATGGGTTTTTCGCATAATACATGCTTGCCCTGTTTAATCGCGCGTAATGTCCACTCGGCATGGTCTTGACTTGCGAGTGGGATATAGACGGCTTGTACTTCGGGATCATTGAGTACGTCATTTGCATGTTGGTAAATGCGTACGTTGCTATTATCGGGGGCGTAGGCTTGCAGTGTGGCTTCTGCGGCTCCTGGTCGGCGGCTGGCAATGGCTACCAGTTCGCTATTTGGCGCGCCGGTAATGGCGGGCATAAGTTGTTGGTTAATGCGTGCTGCGCCTAAGATTCCCCAGCGTAATTTGGCTTGTGTCGACATGACTTGGCTCCCTTGTTATTGGTTTAATTAGGAGTATATACGCAGTGCCGGAGAAAATGTAGGTTATTTGCTGACTTTGAGATTTTAAGCGTACTATAGAGCTTGGTTTGGTTTCGCTTGTCGTTTATTTAGGCAAAAAAATACCGGGTCAAGTCAAAGGGACTGCCCGGTATTTTATTTTAATCCGTTGCGGGATTAATTAAGCCATTGCGCGAACTCTTTTGTTAAGTCTGCTTTTGTCTCTGGCGGCTTTATTTTTATGAATAATGCCTTTTGTGACTGCTGAGTCGATTAGAGGAGCGGCTGTCGCATAAGCTACTTTTGCTTCAGCGGCATCGCCGGATTCTACTGCAGCAATAACTTTTTTGATGAATGTACGTAATTTGCTACGTTGACCTGCATTACGAATGCGGCTTTTTTCTGCATTACGCGCACGTTTTTTTGCTTGAGCTGTATTAGCCATAGTGCCTCAGTTATTACATTGTTAATTTTAAACCAAGTATTTTCCGTTTAAATGCTATTATTGTCAATCTTTATTAATCTCTGGGAATGAGTCTTGAGCCGTAAACTTTTTAAATCAACGATGGTAGTCAGTAGTATGACTATGGTTTCACGTATTTTGGGTTTTATACGCGATATGATGTTTGCGCGTATTTTTGGCGCAGGTCTTGGTACTGATGCCTTTTTTGTGGCATTTAAAATACCGAATTTTTTACGGCGTTTATTTGCTGAAGGGGCTTTTGCACAAGCCTTTGTTCCTGTTTTATCTGATTATAAAGAGCAGGGGGGTAAAAAAGCATTGCGCTATTTTATCGACCGTACGGCCGGAACGCTCGCGTTAATTTTAATGCTGACGACCATTGCAGGCATGCTGGCCGCTCCCTATTTGATTATGGCTTTTGCGCCGGGTTTTGCGTGGGAGGGGGAGCAATATGACTTGGCCGTGCAAATGTTGCGCATTACTTTTCCGTATTTATTTTTTATTTCTTCGGTAGCGTTTGCCGGCGGCATTTTAAATTCTTATGGTCAGTTTGCTGTACCGGCTTTTACTCCGGTATTCCTTAATATTTGTTTGATTTCTGCTGCTATCTGGCTTGCGCCCTTAATGCCGCAGCCTATTGTTGCTTTAGCGTGGGGGGTGTTTTTTGCCGGAGCGGTACAGCTTATTTTTCAGTTTCCTGCTTTGCGACGATTAGGCTTAGTGCCGCGCTTACGTTTTGGTTTTAAAGATAAAGGGGTTAAGCGTATTTTGAAGTTAATGGTGCCCGCTTTGTTTGGTGTGTCCATTACGCAAATTAACTTATTGCTGGATACGTTGATTGCTTCGTTTTTAACGACGGGGAGTGTGTCGTGGTTGTATTATTCCGATCGCTTAGTGGAGTTTCCATTAGGTATATTTGGTATTGCTTTGGCAACGGTTATTTTGCCGAGCCTGTCTAAAAATCATGCGGCAGAAGATGCGGAGTCATTTTCAAAGTCTATGGATTGGGGGTTGAAATTGGTGGTCTTAATCGGGGTGCCTGCTTCATTAGGTTTAATGATGTTGGCAGAACCGATGGTATCGACTTTATTTCAATATAATGAATTTACCGCGCATGATGTCATGATGGCAGGGCGTAGTTTAATGGCCTATGCAATAGGGTTATTAGGGTTTATTTTGGTCAAAGTCTTAGTGCCGGGCTTTACCTCCAGAAAAGATATGAAAACCCCTGTGCGGTTTGGTATTTATGCCATGATTGCGAATATGGGAATGAATATTGCCTTAGTTTTTCCGCTGGCACATGCCGGATTAGCATTGGCGACCTCTTTAGGTGCTTTTTTTAATGCTGGTTTATTATTGACGGCTTTGTTGAAAACGGGGGTATATAAGCCCGCCCCAGGCTGGAGAATTTATATGTTGCGTATTATTTTGGCAGCCTCGGCAATGACTTCGTTATTATTTCATTTTGTCGATACCGAGCTTTGGTTGCGCTGGGGAATGTTAGATCGTGCTTTAAATTTAGGGTTGTGGATTGCTGTCGCGGCAAGCCTATATGCGCTTGTATTGATTTTGTCCGGTTTGCGTTTGCGGCATTTGTCGGCTAGATGAGCTGTGAAATTTAATCCGCTTCATTTTTTAAAGTGGTGGTCGGAATGTGATCATTCTTGAATTTCAGGCACAAAAAAAACAGCTCAATGGTTGGCTTGTTTTTAAAATAATCAATATAAACATGGATTTATATGGCGTGTCCTGCGAGATTCGAACTCGCGACCATCGCATTAAAAGAGCTTGCCAGACTCATTGAAACAGAGTGAAACTCCAGTTTACTCTTTAATATACACCTAGTTTCAAGTTGTTTCATATTTGCTGCAATTTGAGGGATTTTGTTTCACCACTGCGCCTAAATTTGCGCCTTGAAATATCGCTATGTTATTAACAGCACTGCTACCTACATCAATCACATTTTTAAGCAGCACAGAAGCTAATATCCAAATAAAACTCAACTCAATAAATTATAGGGTGAGAATTTACAGCCCCTAGAATCTATAAAGCTATTTCGTCGTGGCTGTCCTCATGGATGCATAAATTTCAAAGTGCCTAACGAATAATAGTTACCAGCATCACTCAAAATCTAACTGTTTATTAAGCCAGCATTCTTTGCAAACTATCCTGTAATGCCGCTTTAAACGCCTCATCATTGGCAAATAGCTTGTACAGATCTAGCTCCTCTTTGCGCCGATGTAGCATAATGTCTTTCAGAATTTTTTCAAAAGCTAATGCTCGGTTATGAGGGTCGGCATTATCTTGGTATTTAGCCTTAAAGTCAGGGTGTGCTTTTAAGCTATTAGCAATATTTACAAATTTAACGCGCTGCTCTTCAGGGG
>JALSIU010000161.1 GCA_026989715.1 Methylomonas sp. | reverse complement strand
TTTTTAAGTAGCTCATGTATATAGGTTCCTTTAGGTAATGCTACGGTTTTACCGGACAAACCAGCTAAAGAGTGAACCGCCGCCTCCGTTTTACGCGTCACAAAAACGGTATCAATTTCTATATAAGGCTCTGTAAAATTAAGATATTGTCTGCGCTCTGCCGTATTCGATGCACAGGCCAGCATATCTAACTGCCGATTCTTAACGCCTTGTAAAACATTTTTCCAAATATCTGCCGTTATAACGAATTGCACCCCTAACGTTTGCGCAAGAAGGTGTAAATAATCAGATGCAATACCTTGATGCTGCTTGGCTGCATCCACATAATCAAAAGGCGGCCAGTTCTGATCGACCCCCACTCTAATCACAGGATGTGCTTGTAGCCACGATTTTTCTGCCGGCGTTAAATGCAAAGATGTGTCGGCGTGCACACCACCCGCTAAAAACCAAAGCATTGCCCATAAACAAAAATACAGCAATCTTCTCCCTGTTTTAAAATCCATCGCTATCCTATTGACTTAAATCAGATAGACCAGCATTGCATTGCTGGGTAATCTTTAAAAATTCGGGGGCAATTTGCAAAAAGGCAGTGACCATATCAGGGTCAAAGTGTTGCCCTTGTTGCTGTTCAATATAGGCAATGGCTTCTTGATGTGTCAATGCAGGCTTATAAACCCGCTTATTGACCAGTGCATCATAAACATCTGCAATTGCCATTAAACGCGCACTAATGGGAATCTGCTCACCCCGCAAGCCTTCCGGATAACCACTGCCATCCCATTTTTCTTGGTGTGAATACGCAATTTCGCGCGCAAAACGCAAAAAAGAAGAACTTCCAGCCCGCTTTTCAGCATGCTTCAATGCATCACCGCCATACGTGGTATGTTTTTGCATTTCCTGCATTTCTACAGTGGTCAATTTACCCGGTTTTTGCAAAATGGCATCAGGCACCGCAATTTTACCAATATCATGTAAAGGAGCTGATTTATATAATAATTGAATGGTTTTATCATCCAAAAAAGATTGAAACTTAGGGTGAGATTGTAACGACTGGGCTAATGCTTTAATAAAGCGTTGAGTACGTTGAATATGCTCTCCGGTTTCTTGGTCACGCGCTTCAGCTAGCAGCGTTAAGCTATAAATAGCCGCATCTTGAACCAATTCAATTTCATTCGTCCGCTCGCGCACTTTTTCTTCTAATAAATGATTTTGTTGCTCTAAAGCATGGCGGGACTGCATCAAACTAACGTGAGTTTTAATGCGTGCCAATACGGTCGATGGCACAATAGGCTTACTGATAAAATCAACTGCGCCATAATCAAACGCTTTAGCCTCAGCCGCTTGGTCAGTTTTTCCTGTTAAAAAAATAATCGGAATATCAGCGGCAAGGGCATTATTTTTTATCTGTAAACAGGTTTGATAGCCATCCATTTCAGGCATCATAATATCCAATAAAATAAGATCCGGTAGATTATCGCTAACCCGCCTTAAGGCCTGCTCCCCACTTTTTGCAATATAAAGCTGATAATCATCCCTTAACAATTCAACCAGCACATTAATATAAAATCGCTCATCATCAACAATCAAAATTTTAGGTTTTATGACCATACTTAAATTTAAGTTAAGAGCAGCCCGTGGCCGCAAATTTAACGCATCTAAAGAAAACTAAACAGAAAAGCTCTCACCACAACCACAGGTGCCTTTTACATTGGGGTTATTAAATTTAAAAGCCTCATTAATTCCTTCTTTAGCATAATCGAGTACCAAACCATCTAATGCCGCAATATGCTCATTCGCCACAACGACTTTGACACCAAAAGTTTCAAAAACGCTATCTTCTGCACTCAGTTCGTCAGCATACTCAATCGTATAAGCAAAACCGGAGCAACCCGATGTTTTAACGCCTAATTTCAAACCTAAGCCCTGCCCACGTTTATCAATCTGTTTTTGGATTTGCTTTGCAGCACTCTCTGTCAATACAACTGCCATATGATTTACCTTCTAAATTAATTTTTTACAGATAGGCGCATTGTTACACACACCTAAAAAAATATCACGACATCCGCATAAAAACCCTTACCAATAGTAATGAATACGCTTTGCAAGCGCACCATTTTATCGGCAAGAGTCTTTAATACGCTATCAATTGATAAGTTGAGATAAGCTTTTGATAAAAAGCTCAATTTCTTGCCGGGTATTATGCACCCCAAAACTGACACGTACCGCAGATAATGCCAGTTCATTGTCTACCCCCATCGCCGTCAACACATGACTAGCGGCGGCTTTATCACTTGCACACGCCGAACCACTGGAAACGGCAATATTACATTGATCCAATTGCATCAATAACATTTCACCAATACAGTTTTGCACTCCAAACTGCACGGTATTCACTATTCGCCGACTATGCTCGGCAAAAATACTCACATTTGGCAACGCATTTAATTGCTGCTCTAAATAGACTCGCAACTGCAAGCAATGCTGTCGGCGTTGTTCTAGTTCGGTATAAGCCAATTCAGCCGCTTTACCCAAGCCCACAATAGCAGCCACATTTTCAGTACCTGAGCGATAACCCGACTCTTGCCCGCCACCCGTTAATAAAGGGTTTTGAATCAATTCCGACTTAGCAATTAAAGCACCACTACCTTTAGGCCCATAAATTTTATGGCCGGACAATGACATTAAATCCACCCCCAAGGCTTGAAAATCAACCGCCATTTTACCCACAGCTTGCACAGCATCCGTATGCACTACAATGCCACGCGCATGCATCAGCTCAGTCAACTCGGCAAGCTCTTGAATCACGCCGGTTTCATTATTCACCAACATAAAAGAGGCTAAATCAAATGGCTGATTCATTAATACCAGTGCCTGTTTATCAATATAACCTTGCGCATCTACGCCCACTAACTCAGCTTGGGTCGCTTCCAATACAGAAGGATGCTCTACGACTGAGCTGACGATCTTGGCATGCGGTCGCCCGCCTTTCAAAGCAAGGTTATTCGCTTCCGTACCACCACTGGTAAAGATAACTTGCTCGGGACGTGCATTCACCAACTGCGCCACTTGTTCACGCGCAAGTTCAATGGCACTACGGGAAATACGTGCTATTTTATATAAACTGGAGGGGTTACCATAAAGATGGCTTAAAAAAGGGAGCATTGCCTGCAACACCCTATCATCTAAAGGTGTTGTTGCATTATGATCAAAATAGATCATTTATCGTTCTCTAATAAAAAGAAAGGGGAAAATAGACCTGCGGCATACACGAAAAAAACAGGCCGCTTGATGAGGTTTACCTAGCCGTACTACAACCGGTCATGCTCTCCTCACCCGACGCGCATAAAAGACTTAAACTATTTAAGTGCCATACCGATAGTGCTAGAGTCTTGAAAATGTACCACTTGTTGCTCAACACTGGGTTGACCTGCTGTGTTAGAACTCATATCCGCTTTATCAAGCAACTGCCCCAAAGAAATACCTTCCAAATAAGCACTAACCGTTTCGCTTAAACCCATCCATAAATCATGCGTCATACAAGGTTGGCCATTGGCACAATTGCCTTTTTTCTCGCAATTGGTCAAATCGACTTGCTCATCCACCGCCAAAATGATTTCAGCAATGCTAATTTCAGCCGCTTCTTTACTTAATTTATAGCCACCACCTGGCCCTCTTACGCCAACTACCATACCTGCACGGCGTAAACGGGAAAATAATTGCTCCAAATAAGACAGCGAGATAGTTTGACGCGTAGCAATGTCTGTTAACGTAACAGGTTTTATGCGGCTATGATAGGCCAAATCCAACATTGCGGTGACCGCATAACGGCCTTTTGTGGTTAATCTCACAGGTAAACTCCCAAAAAAAATAAGTGTATAGCTTTAATAATATACTTAACCTAGTAAAATAGTCAAGTATTATAAAAAATTAACCTATTAAAATACTCAGGTATATAACAGCATGAAAATACAATTATTTTTTAGTCGACTTCTCTTACAATCCCTCTCCTAGTACAACCTTCATTTTTCTCTTATGCACAACACACTAAACAAAGAGGCGCACTCGCTTACTTATCCAGCTCACAATCATCTAACTCAGATAAATCCTGATACTGGCATTTAATGCCGGATTTTTTCATTGCCTGTTTCATTGCCAGCATTTGCTTATCCATCTGCTGAATATGATCCAGCATATGATTAATCGCATAAGCAACAGGATCAGGCGAATCAACGGTGGTGCCATAGGCATTAAAACCCATTTTATCGGCAATTTTATGACGCTCCGTATTTTTCTTATCCTGCCCTCCGACAACATGCCCAGGAATACCCACGACCGTTGCATCTGCCGCAACGGCTTTTAAAACCACCGAATTCGACCCCACGCGTGCATTATCACCAATTTCTATCGGCCCTAATATCTTTGCCCCCGCACCAACAACCACACCATTTTTTAAAGTCGGATGCCGCTTACCTTTATTCCAACTGGTGCCGCCTAACGTCACACCATGATATAAAGTACAATCATCACCAATAATGGTCGTCTCACCCACCACAACGCCCATACCATGGTCAATAAAAAAGCGGCGACCAATCACAGCCCCCGGATGAATTTCTATTCCCGTAAGCCAACGCGCAATATGGGCAAGCATACGTGCAAAAAACTTAAAACCTTTGCGCCAGAGTCGATGACTGATTCTATGCAATACAATGGCATGAAACCCTGGATAGACAAAAATAACATCCCACACTGTTTGCGCCGCAGGGTCGCGTTCAAACACACACGCAATATCTTCTTTAATCGTATTAAGCATCTTTTTTATGCAATATGGCTGTAGATTTCTTTAAAATACCGCGCAAAATATCCAGCTCTTGCGTATCAAGTGCCGCGCGATGATAGACACGACGTAAACGCCGCATAATGGAGGTGGATTTTTCCGGATTAATAAAACCAATCTCATTTAACGCCTGATAAAGATGCGTAAAAAATGACTCCATTTGTGCCGAAGTTGCCAAAGGTGCTTCAGGTTTTTGCGGCTGGACGGCAACCTGCTTAGAGGCGACTAACAACTCATAACAAACAACTTGAACCGCTGCCGCTATATTGAGCGAACTATAATGCGCATTACTCGGAATATGCAATAAAGTCTGACACAAATCCAACTCATGATTGGTTAAGCCTGAATTTTCACGGCCAAATAAAATAGCCACTTTCTTATCTTGCGCCTCAACCGCCAACCTTTCTGCACAAGACCGAGGCGACTCATCCGGTACCGAAATGGTACGTGATCTGGCGCTGGCTCCGATAACAATTTCACAATCGGCAATCGCTTCTTCTAATGTATCGCAAACAACGGCAGAGGCTAATAAATCATCCGCACCGGATGCGCGCGAAGTGGCATCTGCACTAGGAAATATTTTTGGCGTTACCAAATATAAATCCTGTAAACACATGTTTTTCATTGCCCTGGCAACCGCGCCAATATTACCTGGATGCGTTGTTGCTACTAATACAATTCTGATATTTGTCAGCAATTTTCTGCCCTATAAATAAAAATAGCTCACTATAGCAAAATTTTTGCTATCCTATAATGTTTTCTAATCGCTCATTATAAATTTAGCTATGCATCCCATGCTCACTATCGCTATCCGCGCTGCGAGAAACGCGGGCGACATCATTCTTCGTGCATCTGAACATGTCAGCCATATTCAGGTTGATAACAAAGAGCAACATGATTTTGTGACCGAAATTGATCGCCAAGCAGAACAAGAAATCATCAAAATCATTAAAACCGCTTTTCCTGAACATGCTATTCTTGCCGAAGAAAGCGGTCAGCATGCAGGCAATGATTACACTTGGATCATTGATCCCTTAGATGGCACCACCAATTTTCTGCATGGCTTTCCACACTATGCAGTCTCCATTGCCCTACAACACAAAAACCGCCTAGAAGTCGGCGTTATTTATGACCCACTACGCGATGAGCTCTTTACGGCTGCCCGTGGCGAGGGAGCCACCTTAAATAGCCGCCGCATTCGCGTCACTAAGCAAGCAAACCTTGCAGGTGCACTGATTGGCACCGGCTTCCCTTTTAAAGTACAGCAACAAAAATACTTGGATGCTTACCTAGAAATGTTCAAATCCGTTTGCATCAACACCTCCGGCATTCGGCGCACCGGCTCTGCGGCCATTGACCTCGCTTATTTGGCTATGGGGCGTTTAGATGCCTTCTGGGAAGTTGACCTAAAACCTTGGGATATTGCGGCAGGCATTCTTATCGTTAAAGAAGCAGGCGGTGTCGTCACGGATTTGGCATTTAATGACCAATTTTTGGAATCAGGCAACCTGATTGCAGGCAACCCCAAAATGCACCAATTGATGTACCAATTGATTGAACCGCATGTGACAGATAATTTAAAGTAAGCCCTGCCCCAAGTAAACAAAGCTTTGCTTACAAACTTAAAAAATTGTAAGCAAAGATTCCTTGCCGACCACATAATGCGAGCTTCGCCATGAGCTTACCCAGAAAAGTATATTTGATTTATTCGCCTTGCATTGCAGAGCATCTCAATAAACTCACCACAAGCCCTCTCATTGCAGATCAAAATATCCAGCTTTGTGCGGTACAATTAAAAAATTTTTCCGACGTATCCGTTAATGACACATGTGGGCATGCATTACTATGGATAGAACAAAAAGACTACCCGCAAGCATTATTCATTGCTGAACAAAAACAAATATCACTAGGCTTTTTACCAATAGCAGGTGACCCACCTAGCCAATTTTTTAGTAGCCTGGATCTACCTAATCATTTTGATGACTGCCTAAGCATCGCCCTACACCAAGACCCCTTACATATCGACATCATTACCTGCAATAATCGCATCGTAACTCATGGCGTTAACTTAGAAAACCAAACGACTATGGCTGAATTTATCGGTGATAGTCAGCACTTTACCGGTTTTGCCAAATTTAAATTTCAGGCCAAGCGCATCCTGCATGCCTTTGCACTCACCCCACACCCCGTTACTTTAATAACAGATAAAGGCAAAACCATTTCCACCGCCATTACCGGCATGGTCTTATTAGACTTTCATAAAAGCGGTCCACTGAGCCATTTATTTTCCGAATCCGTTTCATTACGTGATCAGCGCATTTCTATTGCTTTATTTGCCCCACAATCCATCCTGTCTTATTTACAACAATCCAATGCTTGGTTTGTCAATGCATCACCCAAAAAACAGCCCCAGCAAATAGGCTACATACGCACTGCCGCCTTAACCATTAAATCGCCTATCGACACCCATTATTTAGTCAACAACGTCCCTGTCACTACACGCGAATTACATTTAGCCATACTGAACACCGGCATTCGGGTCAATGCAGGCGAAAAATTTCGTGAAAGCCAACATTTTGTGGATGCTAAAGAAAATGTAGTGTGCGAACAATTACCACAACAAGACAGCAGAATTAAATACTTAAGCACTACACTGCCCTTTTTTTCGCATGCCCTAGAATCAGACTTCAAAGACTTATTCCTTGCTCTCAAAGAAAATGCAAAAAATAGCAGTACTTATATTTTGCTAATGGTATTAAGTGTCTTGCTCGCAAGCCTAGGCTTATTCTTAAATAGCCCGTCTGTTGTCATAGGTGCAATGGTATTAGCACCACTGATGGCGCCGATTATTTCCTTATCCATGGGCTTATTGCGCTCAGACCCCGATTTAAGCGGCCGTGCCTTTGCCACCCTACTAACGGGCATGCTAATAGCACTATCACTGTCCGCACTCATGGCTTACATATTACCATTCCAAGCACTTAACAATGAAATTGAAGGCCGACTGCACCCGTCTACTTTAGATTTATTAGTCGCCGTTCTCTCGGGCATTGCGGGCGCTTTTGGCAATGCCCGTGAAAATATTGCCAAAAGTTTGCCGGGGGTTGCCATTGCTGTCGCCTTAGTACCACCGCTATGCGTTTCCGGTATTGGTATTGGCTGGTTAAATTTTGATGTTTTCTATGGTGCTATGTTGCTATTTTTGACTAACTTAACCGGCATTATTATGGCGGCGGGTTTATCGTTTATGGTCATGGGCTATGCTCCGTTTTCACGGGCCAGAAAAGGCATTGCGCTCTCTGTATTTATGGTAGCCATTATTTCGATGCCACTCTATTTATCATTTAGCAATATGCAAAAAATAGCAACGGTAAAAAAACAACTCCTCAGTCAGCATTACAGGATAAATGGCACCCCGCAACAACTACGCAATATTAGCGTCCGCTTAGGGAAGCCTTTGAAAATCAGTGCCGATTTAATTAGCACGCATCTACCTACGCCGCAAGAGCTGGCAAACTTTGAACGACAATTGAGCAAAACACTCCAACAAGCCGTCGCCATTGATTTTTCAGTACGCCTAGTGACTGCAAATTATTTTAGTGCCGAAAAAGAATGAATAAAAACCATTTGTGAATTTAAAACGGTTAAGACTGCAAAGTGTTCTCAATATACTGTAACAACTTTGCCTCCCCCACCGCATCAATTTCCATATACCGCAAACCAATCTCACAACGATCATTTGCCAACCGGCGTGAATAACGCACGCGGCATTTTGCAACAACGATCTCTGTTTGCTCAAAATCAGTGCCGGGCAGTATTAAAGTCACCGTCAACTCAACAGGCCGTCCTGCGACCACAAAAACCCCTTTAGGGGTTAACAAATCGCGCTCGGCCAAACTGCACTGCATCCCAAAACCATCACAAGAAATATTCAAGGTTTTGGCAGTAAAACCGACTCCCTTATGGTTGCTAATCTCAACCCTTAACGCCTTAGCAACCCGTGGACTTCTCCGTCTATTTTGTTTCATAAACGCCTCATTCAAGGCCATACGTCCCCAATTGCATTACTCATCATACAAGGCATCACTTGCATCCATCGTCCCTGTTTCACTGTACAGCATAGGCAAGCCATCATGCAGCTTTCCTGCCGCCACGACTTCACAAACAATTAATTGATGGTCGCCCGCCGCCAGCTCACCACTCACTTTACAATCAAAATAAACCAAGCTCTCTTGTAAAATAGGCGCACCGGTCTTAGCAAGCTGCCATTGCCCTACCGCCATTTTATCTTTTAGGCCAGATTGTCCAAAATGTGCTGCAAGCCCCATTTGCTGCTGACTCAAAACATTAATACTGCAAACCCCGCCCTGCTTTAATAACTGATATGAATGGTGTTCAGGGTTAATGCTCAAAGCCAGCAACACAGGCGAGAAAGATACCTGCATAACCCATGCCGCCGTAAACGCATGCGTTTGCTCAGCATCGGCCACACCGACCACATAAACACCCTGAGTAATATATTTTAATAATGACTGCCATTCCTGCATTACACATCCACCAAGTCAATACGCATGGATAAATCCACCGCCTGTATATTTTTAGTTAACGCACCAATAGAAATATAATCAACGCCTGTTTCTGCAATTTCTCGGATATTTGCTAATGAAATATTACCTGATGCCTCCAACGCGATTGCACCTGCCACTAAATCAACCGCCGTTAATAACTGTGGCACGGTAAAATTATCCAGCATAATTCTATCCGGCTGTGCCGCAATGGCCTGTCGTAACTCATCCATAGATTCGACTTCAACTTCCAAAGTCACATCACTTAGCTGACGCGCTATCGCCACGGCTGCAGCAATACCACCTGCCGCCATAATATGATTTTCTTTGATTAAAATACCATCATAAAGCCCAACACGATGATTAAAGCAACCACCGCACAGCACCGCATATTTTTGTGCATCACGCAAACCCGGAATTGTCTTACGTGTATCTAACACCTTACAACCCGTACCGGCAACCGCCTCAGCATATTGATAGGCCTGCGTTGCCGTTGCCGAAAGGGTTTGCAATAAATTCAATGCCGTCCGCTCCCCCGTCAATAAAGGACGCGCCAAGCCACTTAACGTACACAATAGCTCACCCGCTTGCACCCACTGCCCTTCCGTTACCTGCCAGTGTATGACAATATCAGCTTGCAGCGTTCTAAAAACAGCATTAAACCACTCTTGCCCACAGCAAAGCATCGCTTCACGCGTTATCACTTTGGCACTCGCCGACTTCGTCGCCGGAATAATGGCCGCCGTAATATCACCACGACCAATATCTTCAGTGAGAAACGCTTGAATATCTATGGGTTTGGAATAAGACATACTTATCATAAATGGGAGCTTTAAGGACTGAGGTAAGCGATGTTTTCTTGCGCACTAAGCTTTCATTACGCCTGTAATTTAGCCATAACGAGACTAAATAACTGCGCATCATAATGCCGTTTTAGCGTTGCATCCGTTGGCCGCTCAGGTAACATTGCTTCCACTTCAGCCACAACTTGCTGCAAAAAATGTCGTTTTAATACCGCATCTTCCGGCATAGGGTTTGCCGCCTCAACCTCAGTGGCCGCAGGCTCAGCAACTACCACTGCCTCAGTCTCTATCGCAATAGTATCAACGATTTCTTGCGGTGCATCTTGTACCGATTTATTTTGCAAATAATGGCGACGTAACGTCGAATCCTCAGGAAACTCTGCGATAACTTCTGGTTTACCGGCCATTACATTTTGCAAATAATGCCGTCTTAACACGGAATCTTGCGGAATGCCATTCGCGGTTTGCGTATACAAGCGTGCCATTAAGTCAGTGGTCGCCCCAGATTTTGACATATCCCGCGCTGTAGTTACCGGCGTATCGGGTATATCATCAACAACGGGCGCATCATCTTCAACAAGCTCGACCGCATTATCAACAACGGGTGCATCGGGTGCTACCTCTTCAGTCTTTTGACGGCGAGATTGCATATAAAACCACGCAGCAGCGACCACAATAATAAGTAAAATAAATTCAACCATAACGTATATTCCTTACAAAGATATCTAATACTGTATTTTTTAAAAATACACAAGCAAGTCCACTCTATTTAAGTCGTCAATATCACATTACACTTAAATAAAACAAAGCCTCATCATGCACTCAAAACTCTGTCAGCATTATTCCATATAATGTAACAGATGATAATATATATTTTATAATGTCTCTCATGTTACTGCGTTCAACCTTAACTTATGAAAATCAACAACCACTGGCTAGAGACTGCACAAATTATTAAATCACCTAATTATGACGCACGCACGCTAGAGAAAAACCTCTCTTTGATTGTCATTCACTGTATCAGCTTACCTGAAGGACAATTTAATACACCTTATATAGCACAGTTATTCACCAATCAGTTAAACAGTAACAGCCATGCAAGTTTTACCGAAATTTGCCACTTAAAAGTCTCCAGCCATATCTTAATTCATCGCACCGGTCATATAACGCAATTTGTCGCCTTTAATAAACGCGCCTGGCATGCCGGCGTATCAAACTACCAAGGCCACACACAATGCAATGATTTTTCAATCGGTATTGAGTTAGAAGGCACAGATTACTTACCTTACACAGAGAAGCAATATTCGCAGCTTGCCGACTTAATCCAATCCCTCATCGCCACCTATCCCACATTGAGTATGAAACATATCGTAGGACATAGCGACATTGCCCCCGCACGTAAAACTGACCCAGGTGCTTTTTTTGACTGGCAACACTTACACACACTCTTAAAAAATCAAAAATAAATCACCGCAAAAACTAACAAACAAACTTATCCGACTCAGCTCGTAAAATCACCTAAAATAACCATCTAACGTGCCAAAATACTTTAAGCTGAGCACAAATTAAAAATTGATGACCAATAACACTACGAGGAAAATAATGGCGACTCACAAGAAAAATACTCAATTCAATCGTAGACAAGCATTGCGCATATTTGAACAGGCTGATATTTTTTACCATAAAATAGATACCCAGGCAGAAAGTGCTGCAAAGGTTAATTTCAATAGCATTGCCGATGCAGCCACTGCACTGCCTATAACCGAAAACGATGGCCTTCCGCGTTCTATTGAGCAACAGCTACCTAACTCCCATAGCCAAGAAAAAGAAACCTTAAATGTCAATATTAGTGCCAGTGGAATTGCATTTATTTGCAAAGAAAAACTACAACCGGGGGATTATCTTATGGTCAGAGTTTTACTGCTCTCTAGCATGACAACAATCACCACCTGCGGCCAAGTCATCTACTGCAAAGCTAACCCCCCTTTTGCAGATGATAAATTCCCTTATTTAGTCGGCGTACAGTTTATTAACCTGCAACAAGAAGACAAACAACTGCTTGAGCAATATGTCAATAAGCGTAAAACCCGCCAATTGATCTTCAATATCTTACTCGCATGCTTGACTATCGCTACAATCATGATGCCTGATTTGGTATTAGAATTACTACTCGACCTCATCTCTTTTCTATTCGAAACCTTTATTGAGGCATTGCACCTCACAAATGATATTATCGAATACAGCATAGATTATGCATTGGAAGCAATAATGCATACCGAGGTACACAATATAGAAATCACCACTTTTTATATCGAGTTATTTGTTGGCTTAGCACTACTCTACCCATTATCCCGCAAAACATTTACAACGCTTAAAAACTTAATTTATCGCTCGCGGCTATTTTATTTCAGAAAAAAAGCGAGTTTACAATATTACTGGTATGAACAATCACTGTGGCATAAAGCCGGGCTAATCACCGGCATCATCACTCTACTGACCATCTATGTTTTATTTTTTATCTAAAAACTCAATTTAATGCACTATCAGGGGCGAGACTAAACGCATTCTCGCTCCCAAAGGCATTAGCTATTTTACGTAAACAAAAATTTACTGTTTAGCAAATTGATAAATAGCACCAAAGCGTGCTTTTAACGTCATGTTTTTATCATCTTTATTAATTAAAGTGAATTTATCAAACCTGCCGGCTCTCCCTAAAACCGCTATTTTTAAGTTATTATCTTCCACTTCATACTGAACCGGTAGTTGATCGTAATAACTCCCATCGCGCGGGATATTTTTAATGGTGACTGTGCCATCTTTCCCAAAAACCCAAGTATCCTCTCTTTTGAAAGCATCCTCTGATTTAACAGATTTTTTAGTGTACTCTAAAGCCCAAGTACCCTGTATATTTTCATTCGTTAAAGACACTCCTTCAGCAAATACATGTCCACCTACTAATAAAAGACCGGCGAAAACGGTTGCTACATTTATTCTTTGCATTGATTACTCCATTGATTGAACCCTCATTGTACGCACTCACACCAAGAAAAGTATGTTTGGCGAGCAATACCCCGCCCTCAGTCATAAAAAAAATATCTCATTGCCTTAAAATGCAAGCTAAAACAGCTAATCACCTGACTTCTGCATACAACGCCGTCACTAGAAATACTTTGTTACAGACCTAAAACCTTATGCTTTGTATGATAGTATTTAGAATACATAAACTTTTAGAAATAAAACCCTCAGCCCTAAATTAGAATATCCAGCCTCCCCTAATTCAATACCAGCCCTATTAAAACTTGCATTATCTGCATGCCTATAAGGTGTGTTAAAATGACATCCATCAAGTACCTTAAGCTGGATAGGCAAGGTTACTTAGCCCTTTTTCTTACCTCGAACTCAGGTTAAATAAATACATGACAACTGATAACACGACCCATTTTGGTTTTAAACAAGTGAATGCCGATGATAAAGTCAAATTAGTACGCGGAGTGTTTGACTCTGTTGCCGGTCAATATGACATCATGAATGACTTAATGTCCTTTGGCATTCATCGGATTTGGAAGCGCGTTGCCGTGCAATTAAGCAATGTTCGCGAAGGTGAGCAAGTACTGGATTTGGCAGGCGGAACAGGCGATTTAACCACATTATTTGCTAAACGTATTGGTAAAAACGGTAATATTGTCCTCGCGGATATTAATTCGGAAATGCTACGCACCGGTCGCGACCGTTTAATTGATCGCGGCTTAATCAATAATATAACTTATGCACAAGTGAATGCAGAGTGCCTACCCTTTGAAGATAACAGCTTTGATTGCGTCTGTATTGCTTTCGGTCTGCGTAACGTCACCGATAAAGATGCGGCATTACGTTCTATGATGCGGGTTCTAAAACCGGGAGGGCGCGTTATCGTGTTGGAATTCTCGCACCCTACCGATAAAATTACCGAAAAAGTCTACGATTTCTATTCGTTCAAATTACTCCCTAAAATTGGTAAGTTTGTGGCAAAAGATGAAGACAGTTACCGCTATTTGGCAGAGTCCATCCGCATGCACCCCAAACAAGATGCATTAAAAAAGATGATGGAAGCGGCAGGCCTTGAGCGTTGCGAATATTTTAATATGTCACAAGGTGTTGTGGCGGTGCATCGTGGCTATAAATTCTAAATAGCGTACGCAGAAGAGCGGCGTGGGTCGCTTAATTTCATTTGTGCCTCATAAGCCCTTCTGCGTTGCATTTAATTTTTCATCTTTATTTAGCCCCAAAGACAATGACCATCAAACCTATCCTTATCAGTGCATTTGAAACCGCCTTAAATCATTACCTCGACCTAGATGAAGATCTGCCGCTTTTTCTGCAACCTTTGGCCGGCAAAGTCATTGCCGTCACCATCTTGCCTTTTAATGCAACGCTTTATCTTTGTCCGACAACACATAGCATTCAAGTTATCGACCATTACCCAGGTGAAGTCGATACCACGTTGCGTGGCTCGTTAACGGCATTAGGTTTAATGGGATTAAGTGCCACACCTGCACGTGCTTTATTTTCGGGGGAGGTCAGCATTGAAGGTGACTTAAGCATTGGTCATAAATTTCAAGAACTATTCAAACAATTAGATATTGATTTAGAAGAACGCCTTGCACACTACACAGGCGATGTCATTGCGCATAAAGTCGGTCATTTATTCCGTAGCGCAAACCAATGGCAACAGCAAACACTTACCACCCTAAAACTCAATGCGACAGAATTTTTACAAGATGAAACGCAAGACCTTCCCCCTGCCCCCGAAGTGAATATTTTTTACCAACAAATTGATCACCTTAAAGAAGATTTTGACCGGCTCGATGCACGTATACAACGCTTAGAAGCACACAAAAATAGTTTAAACAATACAGATACATAGGCATAGGACGGTAACCGTGAAGCACCCCAAACTTATTTTAAGAGTACTCCATATTAATTGGGTACTCATTACACATGGATTAGATGATCTGATTCTAAAAACACACCTATTCAGGCCTTTACGTTTTCTGGCTGTTTTTTCACCTAACTTTTGGCGTAAAACCAAATTTGGTAGTCGTGGCGAACGCATCCGTCGCACCCTTGAAGATTTAGGGCCTATTTATGTAAAATTTGGCCAAGCATTATCTACGCGTAAAGATATTTTACCTGATGATATTGCCGATGAATTGGTCAAACTACAAGATAAAGTCCCTCCTTTTTCAGACCAACAAGCGCGTGAAGTCATTGAGCAACAACTGGGCATGCCTATTGAGACTGCCTTTGCCGAATTTAGTGCCAGCCCCTTAGCATCCGCCTCTGTCGCACAAGTTCATACCGCCGTCTTACACACAGGTGAAGAGGTCATTGTTAAAGTGTTACGCCCTGACGTTGAAAAATGGATTCGCTCCGACATCGGTTTATTATACGAACTCGCCTATTTTGCCGAAAAATTCTGGCACGATGCCAAACGCTTACATGCAAAAGAAATTGTGGCCGAATTTGAAAAAACATTATTAGATGAATTAGATTTAGTTAGAGAAGCAGGCAATGCCGCTAAATTAAGGCGCAACTTTGAAGGCTCTGACGCACTCTATATTCCTGAAATTTACTGGGATTTTACCCGCCGTAAAGTACTGGTGATGGAGCGTATTTATGGTATTCCGGTGGGTAATATTGAAGAATTACGCGCAGGTCACGCGGATTTCAAATTATTGGCCGAGCGCGGTGTAGAGTCCTTTTTTACCCAAGTTTTTCGTGATAACTTCTTTCATGCCGATATGCACCCCGGTAATATTTTTGTAGAACTCCCCGGCAAATATATTGCCGTTGATTTTGGCATAGTCGGCACACTCTCTTCTTCAGACCAACGCTACTTGGCGGAAAATTTTCTCGCATTTTTCAACCGTGATTATCGGCGAGTAGCAGAAATGCATTTGGAATCGGGCTGGGTGCCACCGCATACCAAAGTAGAAGAATTTGAATCGGCCATTCGTAGTGTCTGCGAGCCCATTTTTGATAAACCTTTAAAAGATATTTCGTTTGGCTTGCTATTATTGCGTCTCTTTCAAACCGCGCGCCGCTTTGATATGGAAGTGCAACCGCAACTGGTCTTATTACAAAAAACCTTGCTCAATATCGAAGGCTTAGGTCGTCAGCTTTACCCTGAATTGGACTTATGGCAAACAGCCAAACCGTATTTAGAAGACTGGTTTAAAGAACGTTTAAGCCCAAAAGCAAAAATAAAACAAGCCATACAAAAATTCCCGGAATTGGCTGAAAAATTTCCGGAAGTTCCCTCGCTTATTATGCAGGCACTAGATGATGCCGCACATGCCAACCAGCGCGGCGAAGCACAACAAAAGCAACTGGAAAAATTAACCGCACAAATGCACTCCCATCATAAAAGCACGCTATATGCGATACTGATTAGTGCCGCCATGATTAGCAGCGCCCTCATATTACAATAATATGCTAGTTAACTTCGTCCCCAAAACAGAAATTTCTGCCAAAGAAAACCTACAATGGTTATTTATTTTAAGAAATTTAATGATTGGGGGCGAATCACTACTGCTATTAATTTCCACCGACTTATTAAAAATCTCATTACACCAAGAGGCGTTATGGCTCACTATCATGTCCATTGCCTCAGTCAATCTTTATACTTGGATGCGCCTCAAAACCGACATCCCCGTCACAGAAATGGAGATTTTTTCACAACTGGCATTAGATGTACTCGCCATTGCTTCACTGCTCTATTTAACAGGTGGCGCAACCAATCCGTTCACATGGATTTTTTTGCTCCCTGTCATTTTGACGGCCATTATCTTACCGCACACCTACACTTGGTATATGGTGATTTTAACCACAACGCTATATACCTTTTTAATTCCTTATCATGCAACACTCACCACCGTTGAGCCGCATTTGATGCATATGGATATGGCCAATATATCGCCATCTATGCATGACACACAAGACCAAGAATTTTTTAATTTTCATATCTTCGGCATGTGGTTTGGTTTTGTTTGTAGTGCGGGTTTAGTCGCCTTTTTTGCCGTCGAGCTCTCTAATACCATTAAAGATGGCGAGCGCATACTTGCAGATACCCGCGAGCGAGCTTTACAAGATGAGCGTATTGTTGCACTAGGGACATTAGCTGCCAGTGCAGCGCACGATATGGGAACGCCTTTAGGGATTATGGCCATTATTGCGCATGAATTAAAAGATGATTACAGCCCTGAAGTACATCCTGAGTTGCATGAAAAAATGCATATCATGCAAGAGCAAATAAACCGCTGCAAACAAGCCCTCTCCCTCATGTCCGCCTCTGCAGGCGAATTACGTGCCGAATCAGGACATGTGACCGTTTGTAGTGATTACCTTGATAATGTAATCAACCAGTGGCGTAGCCAACAACCGGGCGTAAAGCTGAATTTACATATCAACTCGGCCGCACCACTCCATGAATCCATTTTGGCCGAACTGACACTAACCCATTCACTCATTAATATTCTCAATAATGCAGCCGATAACACCCCTGTTGAAAAAGGCATTGACCTGAACATATACTCCTGTACGGTAGAAGGCTTTATTGGCATTCAAATACGTGACTACGGCCCCGGCATGCCGGAAGAATTACTGGACAAAATAGGCAAAGCCCCCATCAATAATAGCAAGCAAGGCTTGGGAGTCGGCTTATTTCTTACCTATTCAACGATTACACGAATCGGGGGTACAATAGACGTTAGCAACGCTCCTTCAGGCGGTGCTTGCATTGATATTATCTTACCGCTGGTAAGCACTGAAAAGAATTTATGACTATGGCAGAACATGCACAAGCACAATTATTACTGGTAGATGATGACCAAACTTATTGCTCGGTACTGAAATCAGCACTCGAAAAAAGGGAATTTATTGTCTCTGTTGCCCACGATGTCAAAAGTGGCCTAGCCTTAGCCGAACAAATCGAACCTGAATATGCCGTGATTGATTTACGTATCGGTCACGAATCAGGCTTAGAATTAGTACAAAAACTGATCTCACTTGATGATAACACTCAAATCATTATGCTGACAGGATTTGCCAGTATTGCGACCGCCGTAGAAGCCATTAAGTTAGGGGCAACGCATTATTTAACCAAACCCGCCAACCCTGATGAAATCATGAACGCCTTACATAAAAATACGGGCGATAGTTCCATTGCCATTAATGAAAACCCACTATCGGTTAAACGTTTAGAATGGGAACATTTACAAAAAGTATTAATGGAACACGAGGGTAATATTTCTGCGGCAGCACGCGCTTTAAATATGCACCGGCGCACCTTACAGCGCAAGCTTGATAAACGCCCGGTACGTGAATAACTAACGCCTTAATCCAACAACCGTCTCCCAAAGCAATGACCAGCAACAATACAGAACACCCTTTTGCCGACTATATTCGTATTTTAGGTAAAGGCAAAAAAGGCTCACGCCCACTTACGCAGTCCGAAGCATATCAAGCCATGCGCATGATTCTAGCAGACGAAGTGGAAGATATTCAACTCGGTGCATTTTTGATGCTGATGCGTGTCAAAGAAGAAACCCCTGAAGAGCTTGCAGGCTTTGTGCAAGCTGTACGTGCGACACTGCCGAATATAAAACAAACAGCCGATTTAGATTGGTCGGCTTATGCAGGCAAACGTCGTCACTTACCTTGGTATATGTTATCGAGTTTATTACTCGCCGAAAATGGCATTAAAGTCCTCATGCATGGCTCTGCCGCACACACACAAGGGAGGTTATTTGCCCAAGATATGCTGCCGCTGTTTTCTCTTCCTCAAGCAGATTCATTTGCAAGCGCACAACAACAGCTACAAACGCGCCACTTTGCTTACCTATCTTTAGAGACCATTTGCCCTGCTTTAAATAAAATGATTCACCTCAGAGCATTAATGGGCTTACGCTCGCCTGTACACACCTTAGTGCGCTTAATAAACCCACTCAATGCAGCTTATAGCATCCAAGGTATCTTTCACCCAGGTTATCGCCCTGTCCATCAAGAAGCAGCATTGCTATTAAAGCAACCGAATATGGCAGTATTAAAAGGGGAAGGCGGCGAAACGGAGCGCAATCCCGATATGGACTGCCTTGTACAAAGCGTGCATCAAACACATTTATCTGAAGAAATATGGCCGGCTCTTTTTGCCAGACGACATGTCAAACCGGCGCAATTAAATCCACAGCAACTACTGCAGGTATGGCAAGGTACAAACCAAGATGAATTTGCCGAAGCCAGCATTATCGGCACAGCGGCCATTGCCCTAAAGTTACTGGGCAAGGCAGATTCGCAAGCAAAGGCGCAACAATTGGCAACGGATTATTGGCATAAACGCAACAAGAGCGCCTTCACTCACTAAGGACTGAGAATTTATCGCAGAGGCTTAGGCTTAAAGTAAAAACCAAATCAATCATGATAAAATTGCGGAATATCTTTAA
>JALSIU010000160.1 GCA_026989715.1 Methylomonas sp. | reverse complement strand
CAAGTGCAGGGCGTAGCTACTAAGGGGATGGAGTCTACCCGTGATATGTTGGCGACTAAGGGGCGTGCTTCATTTTTAGGTGAGCGTAGCATAGGTCATATTGATGCGGGCGCAAAAAGTAGTCAGTTGATGATTTGTGCCATAGTCTCTGTTTTGCAAACAAAATAGCTTGGTTGAGGATAGGTGTGATGGAATTTTTTAATACAGGGATGAGTCAGCAACAGTTTTTACAAAAATACTGGCAAAAAAAGCCTTTATTAATTCGGCAGGCATTTCCTGATTTTATTACACCGATTAGCCCTGATGATTTGGCTGGTTTAGCGTGTGAGCCTGATATAGAATCGCGTTTGATTACAGAATTTAATCATGGCAAGAGTGCGTGGCAAGTTAGCTATGGTCCGTTAACAGAGCAAGACTTTGCGCGTTTGCCGGAAACGCATTGGACCTTATTAGTGCAAGATGTTGATAAGCACTTGCCGGAGTTGCAATATTTGCTTGACCCCTTGCGCTTTATTCCCGAGTGGCGGCGTGATGATTTGATGGTCAGTTACGCGCCGGCCTTTGGTTCGGTAGGGCCGCATACTGATAGTTATGATGTTTTTTTATTGCAAGCGATGGGCACAAGGCGTTGGCAAATTATTGATGAGCCTATGCACGAGGCGCAATTAATTGATGACATCGGATTACAGATTTTAGCCGAATTCAAACCCAATCAAGAATGGCAATTACAGCCTGGGGATATGTTATACCTGCCGCCACATATTGCGCATCATGGCGTGGCTTTGAATGAATGCATGACGTTTTCATTTGGCTTTCGTGCGCCAAGTCATATTGATGTGCTGGATGCATTAGTCAATGCAATGCTAGAGCAAGGTTTAGGTAAGGTGCTGTATTCTGATCCGGAATTGCTAGCAACAGCGCATGCGGCTGAAATTGATAAGACAACGGTCGCAAATATAAAAACAATGCTACATCAAAGCCTTGATGCCGCCGAGCCGGTTTTGATGCATGCTATCGGTAAGTTGTTGACCGAAACCAAACCTGTATTACAAGAGTTGGCAGTTGATGCCGCAAGTGACTTGTTGAGTGTTGAGCAGTTAACGACTTATTTTGACTTGGGGCGCATTTTACAGCGTAATCACTATTATCGTTTTGCTTGGGCGCGTAATGCTTCGGGTGGGCAGTTATTTGTTGCAGGGGAAGCGCATACAGTACCAGAGACGGGTGTTGCTAATTTGAGCTTATTGGCTGAGCGTATGACGCTTAATGCTAAGGACTGGCAGGTCATTATGCAAGATAAGGCATCGGCACGTTTATTGTGCCGGTTAGTGGCTGAAGGGGCTTGGTTTTGGCAAGAAATTGACTTGTAAGCATGTTGGATATGCTCCTAAATAATTGACTTTATAGAGATTTGCGGTACAATAACTGGTTAATTTTGATTTGGGCTAGGAAAGTCTGTCAATCACTTAAAAAAATCACTGTCTGCAATTATTTTTACAGAAGTTAGGAAGTTATATAGATGAGTCATACCTTATACGAAGCAAACGCACAACGAGTACAGCGTTGTGAATTGGCCGTTCCGGGATCAAGTCCGGAAATGTTTGAAAAAGCATTAAAAAGTGGCGTAGATGTCATTTTTCTTGATCTTGAGGATGCTGTTGCACCTGATGATAAATTGCAGGCACGTAAAAATGTGATTAATGCGATTAATGATTTAGATTGGGCGGGGCATGGTATTACGGTTTCTATCCGTATTAATGGCTTGGATACACAATACATGGTGCGTGATGTTGTCGATTTAGTTGAACAATGTGGCGAGAAAATAGATACCATTCTTATTCCTAAAGTCGGCGTTTATAGTGATGTTTATATGGTTGAATCCATGTTGAATCAACTAGAAATGCAACAAGGTATGACTAAGAAAATTGGTATTGAATGTTTAATTGAAACCGCATTAGGTATGGCAAATGTGGAAGAGATTGCTAAGCAAGGCAATATTGGCGGACGCTTGGAAGCATTGCATTTTGGTGTTGCTGATTATGCGGCCAGTAATCGAGCGCGAACCACTAATATTGGCGGTTTAAATCCTGATTACCCTGGTGATCAATGGCATTTTGCCATTAGTCGGATGACGGTAGCTTGTCGTGCTTATGGTCTGCGTGCAATTGATGGACCTTTTGGGGATATTAAAGACCCTGATGGCTATAAAGATGCGGCGCGTAGAGCGGCCGCCTTAGGTTGTGAAGGTAAGTGGGCGATTCATCCATCGCAAATTGCGCTGGCCAATGAAGTTTTTACCCCGCCGGCATCAGAAGTAGAAAAAGCCAAGCGTATTTTAGAAGCACTGAAAGAAGCGGCAGCACAAGGAAAAGGTGCAGCAGCATTAGATGGCCGCTTGATTGATGCTGCTTCAGAAAAAATGGCTAATAATGTGGTGAATACTGCAGCCGCCATTGCTGCAAAAGCGTAGCACTAACAGTTATTGATAAAAAGGTCGCTTTTATGCGGCCTTTTTTCGTTGAATTTTAGGTTATTTTATTGAGGGAGGTGCTATGGATATTCATGAGTATCAGGCAAAAGAAATTTTAGAAGGTTATGGCGTTAAAATTGCCGAAGGTGGTTTAGCGTATAGCCCTGAAGATGCGGTACAACGAGCGCGCGAAATCGGGGGCAATGTTTGGGCAGTCAAAGCACAAATCCACTCCGGCGCACGGGGTAAAGCAGGTGGGGTAAAGATTTGTTTTACTCATGATGAGGTGGAAGCCGCTGCCGATAGCATGCTGGGTAAAAAGTTAGTGACCCATCAAACAGGCCCTGCCGGAAAAGTTTGTTCGCGCTTATATATTGAAGCTGGGACGGATATTGAAAAAGAATTATATTTCAGCTTTTTGGTCGACCGTGCTCATGAGCGTATTGTGATGGTGGGTTCTGCTCAAGGCGGAATGGAAATTGAAGATTTGGCAGAAAACAATCCGGATGCCATTAAGAAAATTTATATAGATCCCGCGGTTGGTTTGTTAGATTTCCAAGCGCGTAAGATGGGGTTTGCATTGGGTTTGGAAGCTTCGCAGATTAGTCATGCCGTAAAATTTATTACCGGTTGTTATCGAGCCATGCGTGAGTTAGAT
>JALSIU010000159.1 GCA_026989715.1 Methylomonas sp. | reverse complement strand
TGATATGTGGTTCGCATTCTGCACCATTAATGATTAAGGTATGAATGGGTTGGTGGGGCTGTAGTTTTTGCGCGGTGGGAAAGCCGGCACCACCGAGACCGACAATACCTGCTTGTTGAATGATGCGGCGTAATTGAGCAGGGGAGGCTTCCTGTACTTGTAACGTCTGCTCGGCAAATTGCGGTACAGGTGTATCAAGCCCATCTGTACGAATGCTAATGCATTGGTCGGCCAAGCCGGAAGGGTGTGCGATAAGGAGTGGGCTAATGGCACTGATCGTACCGGAGCTGGCGGCATGTATGGGAGTGCCTAAATCGTCGCTCGCGTTAGCAATTACTTGTCCTTTTAGTACTGATTCACCGACTTGTACGCTAGGCTGTGCATAGCAATCGGCACGTTGTAATAAGGGGTAAATAAGCGTATCAGGTATTGTGCTGTCGCTGATTTTGTTTGGCTGTTGCTGTTTTTGTAAGGCGAGGCCGCCTGGGAACCGCCATTGTTTAGTCATGTTGTGCAGACCATTGCCATTGACTGGGGCCTGTTTGTACAGGGCGCATGATGATGCAGTTGACGGGACAAGGTGCAATGCATAGCTCGCAACCGGTGCATTCTTGGCTGATAACCGTATGCATTTGTTTGGATGCTCCTAGAATTGCATCTACAGGGCAAGGCGGGATGCACTTTACGCAACCTATACAGTCTTGCTCGATGATAAAAGCAACGGCAGGGGCTTTGGGGCGGCCAAAATCTGTATTTAAAGGCTTACTGCTGATACCTAATAACGTCGCGAGGGCTTGTACCGTATCTGAACCACCGGGAGGGCATTGGTTAATATCAGCCGTGCCTTGGGCAATTGCTTCTGCATAAGGGCGGCAGCCTGGGTAGCTACATTGGCCGCACTGGGTTTGTGGTAGTAGTGCATCAATTTGCTCTACTAATGGGTCGCTTGGTACTTTGAGGTGAAATGCGGCATAGCCTAGTACTAAGCCCAGCAAGGCAAATAGAGCACACAATAATAACATTATGCCAGCCCAATAAAGCCCATAAAGGCCATTGACATTAAACCGGCGGTTATCAAGCCGATGGACGCACCTTGAAAGGGGGCGGGAACATCGGCTGTTGCAATGCGTTCACGTAAGGCCGCAAAAAGCACTAAAACGAGCGTAAAGCCTAGTGCGGTTGCAATGCCGAAGATGAGTGATTCCAGCAAGTTATGTTGTGCCTGCACATTTAATAGAGCAACGCCTAGCACAGCGCAATTAGTTGTGATTAAGGGCAAATACAGTCCTAAGCGTCTATGTAATGTTGGGCTGGTTTTATGTAAGATGATTTCGGTAAATTGCACCACGCAAGCGATCATGACAATAAAGCTGATGGTGCGTAAGTATTCTAGCTCGAAAGGGACGAGTAGGTATTGGTAGAGTAAATAGCTACTGACTGAGGCAAGTGTTAAGACAAAGGTGGTTGCCAATCCCATACCAATGGCAGAGTCTAGTTTGCGAGAAACACCAAGGAATGGGCATAGCCCCAAAAACTTAACCAGTATAAAATTATTAACAAAGACGGTACTAATTAGTAAGAGAAAATAGTGTTTCATTTCATCAAGCGGTGCACTAAAAAACTGGTTTGTTTCTGTTTTACAAGCATAATACCCCAATCACTTGACGTAAAAAGTGTTAGGGCTTTTGTGATGGCAAAAGGTGTGATGTTTTTTTCAGTTAAGTGAATTGGATTGTTAGGGGGTGATTGCTTCAATATCTTTACCATAATGAAACTCAATACGTTTACAGACAGACACTTCTATTTGATTTTTTGATAGACAAGCTAATTTTTCTCTAATATCTATTTGGCTGTTTTTGGGAATCTGAATAGTGATAAAATCATATCCTCTTGGGGAAATACTAACCTGCTTTTTACTACGTTGTATAAGACTAGCATTATCATTTGTTTTTTTACTTAAAAAAACTAACATAAGATTCCAGCTATAAGATGTACCATCGCTATCAAGGCCTTTTTCGATATATTTAGAAGTGATTAAAATTTTTTCAATACTATCCCAAGAATAAGTGTTTTTAAGAGTATTTAATGGGGAATTTTCGAAAATCCCATTTACATCCGCTTCAAATAGGATTGCACCTAGCTTATTTTTCATTTTTTCATAATATTTAGGTAGGCCAATCAGTATCAAAAGACCTATAGCGACAAATAATACTCCAATGAGGCGAGTGAGAATCTCACTTGGCATTAATTTAAGAAACAATACGCCAAAAACAATGCAAAAAATACTTGTCAGTAGCCCTAGCCCAATAACGCTGGAAAGTTCTCGATAAATAACCATGCTTTGGTCAAAGAATTTGACTTTAGTTGACATTGATATCGAGCCCTAACATCCTGTTTATTGGCAATATTTGAATAATGACTGGTTAATGCTACGACGATTGACATGGCTTGGGTCAAAGCCATCATCTAAGTATCTGATTGTTTTTGCGTAGTCTTTATGTTCTGGGTCAGCAAGTATTTTTCGGATAGTTGCATAAGCCCAAATACCCCCGCAATCTTCCGGTGGACAAGCATATTTACTCACGGAACAATAAGGGAGTTTCTTTTGGCTACCGGCGGGTAGGATTTTTTCTAAAATGATTAGGTGTATCCAGCCATCGCCAAAGTCATATTCGTAGCGAATACAGTCATGTTCTGCGCCCAGTAATTGAGCCAGTTGAAATTGGCTTTCATCTTTAACCTCTGTATCGGTAGCTAACTCACGTGGGCCATAAAATTCAAGTTCACGGTTAAAAAACTGGTGCAAATGGGCATTGTTCCAGCCCATTGAAATTTGAATCGCCAAGTGTAGCGTATCCAGTTTAATGTCACTGGGCACTAAAATACGTCGCCAGATGGCGGGTTTTGTGCCTTCCAGTGTCACTTTTAATTGGTAAATAGTAGATGAGGACATAAGTTATTCCTAGTCTTTAGTGTAGATGAGCGGCCAACCAGCGTTCCGCTTCGTCTGTTGCTAAGCCTTTGCGTTGCGCATAATCTTCCAGTTGTTCCTGCGTAATTTTGCCGATATTAAAATACTGTGCGTCCGGGTGTGAGAAGTACCAACCGCTGACGGCCGCAGTGGGATACATG
>JALSIU010000158.1 GCA_026989715.1 Methylomonas sp. | reverse complement strand
AAAAAATGCTCACCAGGGTGATGGGTTGGCTACAAGATTTTAAAACACCGCAAATGATAACTTAAAACTTAAAGCATGATGATTAAAAATATTTTGGTAGTTGATGATATTGTCGCCGAACGTGAAAATATTACCGCTATTTTACAAGCAGGTAATTACTTGGTAGAAACGGCAAACTCTGGCGAAGAGGCTTTGCAAAAGCTGCAGTCTTACACGCCGGATCTTATTTTTATGGATATTGTGATGCCGGGAATGGATGGTTTTTTTGCCTGTCGGGAGATAACGAATAATGATAAAACCTGTGAGATACCCGTTGTTTTTGTTTCCAGTAAAGTGGATGAAGTGGATAAAGTTTGGGGGAAGTTGCAAGGTGCTAAGGGACATATTTCTAAACCCTATTCCAGTGATGCAATACTACAAGCTATCACAGACATTAGTAAAACATAAGTGCAGAGTTCAATCATGAATAATCTTGTTGCAATGCAGAGCCAGGATCAGGACGCTTTACTATCGAAGGGAGAAGAGGGTTCTAATGCGCACCGGTATGGCTTCAAAATAAATAATCTGGGACTGACTTACCCAACTGATATGCCTGCAGAGCTTATCAATACGCCGCATGTTTGCTCTATCCCTCACGCGCCTAAAGGCGTGCAGGGTGTTATTAATGTGCGCGGACATTTAGTGCCGGTATTTGATTTAAACATACTGCTCTATGACGCAAATAAGCCAATAACAAGCCACTTGTTTCTTGTGTTAGGCAAGGGAAGTTCGGTGGTTGCAATACGCATTAATGATTTTCCGGTGCTACTGGGGCATGTACAAGAAGGGGCGGTGGGTGATGCCGTTTATCGTTCATGTCAGCTACCGGTAGCACTTCAGGCGTATATCAATACGTATTTTTATACGGATGCTCAAGTATGGCTGGAATTAGATTTGGTTGCTTTTTTTAGTGCTCTTAAATAATTTGATACTTACTTTGCTAGACCTCAATAATGCCCCTTTAATTTATTACCACTCTTCATTATGAAAAATATTACGTTACGTACTCGTTTACATTCACTCTTTATTATCATGATGCTCTTACTGCTAGGCTTAGGCTATGTCAGCTTGGAAAAAATGGATGAATTTAGTCTGGCGCAAATGAAAAAAATTGAAAGTGTCAATACCATTAGTTCAGATGCCCTGTTAGCAACAGTATTATTTAAAAAGCAGGTACAAGAATGGAAAAATATGCTGATTCGAGGCCATAAACCTAAAGATTATGAGAAATATAGTCGCCAATTTGAAAATACGCGTTTAGCGGTTGTTGAAAAGGTTAAAAAAATTATTGGCGAATCGAGTCATCAGCCTGAATTGCAGAAAGTTGCACAACAGTTTTTAGCGGAGCATGAAAAACTCACCAAACAGTATTATGCCGCTATTCCGCTGTTATTTAAAAAAACCAATGGTTTGGGCTATCGTGATGTGGATATTCAAGTAAGAGGGATTGATAGAGCACCGACAACCTTGATTGAGTCAGTTAAAGAGATGGCAGAACAAATTAATATTGAAACGGCTTATCATGTACAGAAGGACACGGAGGCTTATAAAAAGGAGATATTGATTAGTACCAGTGTTTTATTTGTACTATTGACCTTGCTGTATATCGCAATTATTGAAACCAGTATTTTAAAGCCGATTAAATATTTTTCATCCGTGGTAAAAAGGATTTCTGATGGCGATATGTCAGCACGTGTTAATCTTAACAGTGGTGATGAAATCGGCATGTTGGCACAA
>JALSIU010000157.1 GCA_026989715.1 Methylomonas sp. | reverse complement strand
GTAATCAACTAAGGTGACAAAAGTCGCAATGATAATGATGTAAGTGGTAATACGCACTTGTTTGGGAATAAAATTGCGCAAGGCAGAAACCAGTGCATTGGAGCATACCAGCACAAAAATACTGGCAATCCCCATCGCCAGCGAATTCAGCACGGAATTGGTGACGGCTAATACCGGGCAGAGTCCGAGCATCATTACAAACACTGGGTTTTCTTTCCAAAGGCCGGCGGTAAAGACTTCAAGGGTAAGAGGGGCTTCTTGTTTTGTGGTTGGCGTTGTCATAGATCACCTCATTTAAGTGAGAGAGTTATTAATTGAGTTGTGCGGCTTGCTTTAATAAGCTTAAATTTTTGGCAATGATTGGGTGTAAGGCTTGCGCGCTTTGGTTTAACATGCGTCCTAGAGCATTCGAGGTAATGGTTGAGCCGGAAATGGCATCAATTTCCCAGGCATGTTTCTTGGTGCCGTGGCGGACGGTGGTAATGATATGCTGTAAGCCTGTTTGCGTGCTATTCACCTGAGCGTCTAAACAGTTAAAATTGGCTAAAAATTCAACATCTGTTGTGATTTTAGTACCAAATCCAGGGGTTTCGGTGCTTTTTAGCACATCATACCCCGTTATGCAGCCGGTCGCATAATGATAGCCATATAATATTTTGACGACATCTTGATAGCCTTGTGCGGCGGCATTGATGGCAATACCGACCAATTGCTTATTTTTATCATAGCCCGCATAAATCAATTCGCCATCACTTTTATCATCAGCCAGTTTTAAGCGGTCTTGTTCCACGACAAAGGTTAGGCGCGTTGTTGCCTTGGGTAGCACTTTAAAAATAGCGCGTTCAGTGGCTAAACGCTGGTTTTCGGCAATAATGGGTTTGGTAAATTCGTAGACCAAGACCACTAATAAACCGGAAATCATGGCAACGGTTGCCAGCGTGCTGATGAGCTTGGTGCTAGAGGGGAGTTCGGGGACTTGTTCTTCCGGAGTACTCATGATTTTTTCTCTTTAGCTTTGATTGGCTTACGCGCACCGTAAATGCGGGGTTGCGTGTAGGATTCAATTAAGGGGGTTGCGGCATTGCCAAATAAAATGGCATACATAACGGCTTCGGTCAGACCGCCAAATAAGCGAATAATCACCGTTAAAAAACCAACTAAACAGCCAAATACAAAAATGCCTAAAGGGGTAACGGGTGAAGCGACCATGTCACTGGCCATAAAAACGGCGGCAAACATCAAACCACCGGAACATAGCATAAACCCAGGAGACGGGTATTTGGCAGGGTCCATAAAGTAGAAAAATTCGGCGGAAACGGCCGTACCAAACAGAACTGCCGCCGGAATGCGCCAATCTAGCATTTTTCGATACACTAAATAAAAGCCGCAAATCAAGATGAGTAAACTGGAAGTTTCACCGGTTGAGCCGGCAATGGTGCCTAAAAATAAATCATAAGTATCGGTCATGATGCCTTGGAACTTCATCAAGGCCAAGGGCGTTGCCCCACTAAAACCATCCAGTGCAACGTGTGCTGTCCATTCTGCCGTGGGCAGGGGTTTCATAAATGGCAATGCCAGCGTTGAGGGGATAAATTCGACAAACCGATCCGTTGCCAAGGCAGGTGTCCAAGTGGTAATGGAGACCGGAAAAGCGGCTTGAACAAAGGCGCGGCCGACTAATGCCGGGTTAAACACATTAAAGCCTAAGCCACCAAATAAAGTTTTACCCATAGCAATTGCGGTAAAGCCTGCCACCGCGCCCATCCATAAAGGAAAGCCGGGCGGTAAGGTCATCGCCAGTAATAAACCGGTAATGATGGCACTGGCATCAATAATGGTCGATTTTTTTGCCGACAGTTTGCAGAAAACATGTTCCGTGAGAACGCAGCTTAAGGTGGTCGTCACTAGCAACGCTAAAGCACTAATACCAAATTGGTAGACGGCATAAGCTGCCAGTGGCAGTAGAGCGTAAACCACATTGCGCATAATTTGTGCAACGGTGGGGGCTTTGCGGATATAGGGCGAGGTACGTATATCAATTTTTAAATCAGATTTAGCCATCTTGTAAATGCCTTTCGCGGTTTAAGACTTTTGCAATTCTAAAATATTGCACTAAGGGGATATTAGAGGGGCAGACATAGCTACAGCAACCACATTCAAAGCAATCTTTGAGGTGGTATTTTTCTTCCATCACATCATATTGGCGTTTGGCCGCTAATAACCCTAATTCAGAAGGGTTTAGGTTGATTGGGCAGGCCTGTAAACATTGTGAACATTTGATGCAGGGTAGTATATCATCACGCTTGGTTGCCCGTTCATCCAAAACTAATACTGTACCAATGGCTTTGGTTATGGGGACATCTAATGCGCGCACGGCCATGCCCATCATAGGGCCGCCTAATATAAGACTGGCTTCTTCGCCCTGAAAGCCCACATGCTCTAATAAAAAACTTAAAGGCGTGCCAAAAGGGGTTAAATAATTACCAGGGCGGGCAATATTGTCGCCGGTTACGGTGACAATACGCTCAATAAGGCCTTGGTTAGCAGGTAATAAAGCACCGATTTTTGCTAAAGTGGCCACATTGAAGATGGCCAAGCCCACTGTCGATGAGCGTTGCCCTGAAGGGATTTCAATGCCCAGCAGTGCATAGGCCAGCATTTTTTGTGCGCCTTGTGGGTATTTGGTGACAATGGCCTTAATGCTAATACTGCCATCGGCGGGTAAATGCGGCTCAATGGCATGCAAAACATCCAGTTTATTGTCTTCGATACCAATAATGGCTTTTGGCGCGGCCACGCACTTCATGGCAATACGAATGCCATGTAATAATTGCTCGACTCGCTCCAGCATCACACGATGGTCAGTGGTCATAAACGGCTCACATTCACAGCCATTAATTAATAAGGTATGAATATTGGCCGTATCAGGGATTTGCATTTTTACATGTGAAGGGAATGCCGCTCCCCCTAAGCCCACCATGCCGATATTTTGGACGGCTTGAATCAATTCTGCGCGCGACATGTGCAGGTAATCATTCGTTATGTCTTGCGCTATTAAGTGTTGGCCTGAGCTTAAGGCTGTGGTAATGATAATAGACAGTTGTTTGCCGCCATCGGCTGTTTTAGCCAGTTCTATGGCTTTAATGGTACCGGTGACCGGGCTATGCAGTGGTACTGACATAAAG
>JALSIU010000156.1 GCA_026989715.1 Methylomonas sp. | reverse complement strand
CGATATTTTTTATATGTAGTCATCAAAACTCTCCTATTAATAAACCCATACCCACAACAATTTCAATGCAACCAAAATCAGCAATATGGCAAAAAAACGCTTCAGCAATGCCGCCGGCAACTTATTTGCCAACTGCGCGCCAAGCGGTGCGCTGACCATACTACTGATAACAATACCAGCAAAGGCGGGTAAGTAAATATAACCCAAACAGCCTGTAGGTAAGCCCGTTTTATGCCAGCCTAAGACAGCATAGCTAATTGTTCCCACAACAGCAATTGGCAATCCACAGGCACTAGAAACAGCGACCGCATTGCGCATGGGCACTCGATGCCTTGCCAATAATGGGACAGTTAACGTACCGCCGCCAATCCCTAATATAGCAGACACAAAACCAATAATTGCCCCAGATAATTTTAAGCGCGTACCGCTTAATAATTTTCCCTGTACAGGCTGCAACATAGGCCAAGCCATTTGTATCGCCACAGACAACATATACAAAGCAAAAATAAGCCTTAAATTCTCAAACAATAGGCTATCAGCCACCAAACTACCCACCAATACCCCAAATAAAATGCCGGCACTTAATTTGAACACCAGCGGCCAAATAATGCTACCTAAACGCATATGCGCCAAGCTAGCGGCAATTGATGTAACAACAATCGTTGCCAATGATGTTGCCACCGCCACCAGCATTACCCAATGGGATGGAACGGCTTGCCAATCCAATAAAAAGACAAAAAAGGGCACTAAAACCAAGCCGCCTCCCACTCCGAACAGGCCAGCCAATACGCCAGAAAAACAACCAAACAGCAAACAGATAACAAATATTTCTAACATATCAGTATCGACTCTTTCCTCACACTTAACACATGCACACTATACACGCTCACTTCTAAAAATGTCGCTTTCCAAACAAGTACTTAATCATTTATGATATTCTTAAATTAAATAAAACCTCCTTAACATTATGAAAGCCTATTTGGTTGGCGGCGCAGTCCGCGATACTTTATTAAACTTCCCCGTACGCGAACGTGATTGGGTTGTCATTGGCGAAACACCTGAAGCCATGCTAGCCCGCGGCTATACCGAAGTAGGCAAAGATTTTCCTGTATTCCTGCACCCGGAAACCAAAGATGAATACGCATTAGCCCGTATTGAGCGCAAAACAGCACATGGCTATAAAGGCTTTGCCGTACACGCCACGCCTGATGTCTGTTTAGAGGACGATCTATTGCGGCGCGATTTGACCATCAATGCGATGGCTATGCTAGATAATGGTGAAATCATCGACCCTTATGGCGGCCAAAAAGATTTAAAAAATAAACTGTTTCGTCATATCTCACCTGCATTTTGTGAAGACCCCGTACGCGTATTACGCATAGCACGTTTTTGTGCACGCTACCATCATTTAGGCTTTAGCATTGCACCGGAAACGCAGCAACTTATGCAAGCAATGGTAGCAGATGGCGAAATAGACCATTTAGTCCCTGAACGCGTCTGGGCAGAAACCGCCAAAGCCCTGGCCGAGCAATCTCCCGCCGCTTATTTTCAGGCATTACGCAACTGCGGCGCATTACAACGCATTTTCCCAGAAATTGATGCGTTATTTGGCGTACCACAAACAGCAAGCTATCACCCTGAAATTGATACAGGCATACATACCTTAATGGTTTTAGAGCAAGCCGCCTTATTAAGTGATAAAACCACCGTACGCTTCGCAGCACTCACCCATGATTTAGGCAAAGCACTTACCCCGCCGGAAAATTGGCCCAGCCATCATGGCCATGAAACACTAGGGATAAATGCCTTAAAAACATTATGTCGCCGTTTACGCGTGCCTAATCATTACCAAAAATTAGCATTGCAAGTGATGCAATACCATACGCATTGTCACCGAGCGTTTGAATTAAAACCGGGGACATTATGTGATACCTTAAGCAGTATCGGCGCTTTTAAGGCCAATAATCAATTACAAGATTTTTTGCTCGCTTGCGAAGCAGATGCCAAAGGTCGCTTAGGCTTTGAAAACCATGCTTACCCACAAGCGGAGTATTATTTAGCGGCTCAAAAAGCCGCAAAATGCATTGATAGCTCCGCCATTAACAATGATAATTTACAGGGCAAAGAAATCGGCATTGCCATACGCAACTTACGCGCCAAAGAAATCAGCCTTGTCAAAAAACAATTTACCACACACTTATAAAACAGGATTTAATATGCCATCATTTGATATTGTTTCAGAATTTGATATGCACGAAGCACAAAACGCCATTGCCCAAGCCAATAAAGAAGTCGGCGCACGTTTTGATTTTAAGGGCTCCAATGCACAATTTGAATTAAAAGATGAGACTATTTTAATGAAAGCTCAATCAACTTTTCAATTGCAACAAATGCTACCTATTTTATTTGCCAAAATGGGTAAACGCGGTATTGATGTTGCTTGCTTAGAAACCGGCGATATGAAAGAAGCCGCTAAAACAGCAGAGCAACCCATATCAATGAAACAAGGTTTAGATAAACCATTAGCAAAAAAAATCGTTAAACTGATTAAAGACACTAAACTAAAAGCCCAAGCCGCGATTGAAGGCGAAAAGATTCGAGTCACTGCCAAAAAACGTGATGATCTACAACAAGTGATGCAAATGTTACGCACACAAGAATTAGACATGCCATTACAATTTAATAACTTTAGAGATTAAACACTTTATAGGTGCCAAAGAACACGAGGAGCATAGGCTAAAAAGTAGCCTGCACAAACCATAAATACAATTAAAAATAATGGAGTAGAAATATAATGGGCAGAGCCTACCAAAACCGTAAAGAATCTATGGCAAAAACATCGGATGCCAAAGCAAAGGTTTACAGCAAGTATGGCCGTGAAATTTACGTTTGCGCCAAATCAGGGGGAGTCGATACCGATGGTAATCTTGCCTTACGCAGTGTTATTGACCGCGCGAAAAAGAACCAAGTTCCCTCGCATGTCATTGAAAAAGCAATCAATAAGGCAAAAGGCGGTGGCGGAGAAGACTTTTCTCCCGCGCGTTATGAAGGGTTCGGTCCTGGCAATAGCATGGTCATTATTGATTGCTTGACCGATAACCCTAATCGTACTTTTGGTGATGTACGCCAATGCTTTACCAAAACAAAATGTAAAATTGGCACCCAAGGTGTTGTCAGTCATATGTTTG
>JALSIU010000155.1 GCA_026989715.1 Methylomonas sp. | reverse complement strand
TTTTAAAAATATCTCTGTTTTAATTAAAAACATGCCCATAACAGAGCAAGATAAATATGGTCGTTTAAATGATATTACCGGTATGTTAGTTGAAGGAGCCGATGCCAGAATGGTCGGGATTGCAATGGCCTCATCTTTAATCAAATTAATCAATACCACCCACGATGTACTCGGTGAGATTGATCTTGTCCGCAAAGAAAATGAAAAGAAAAACACCGAAATAATGGATGATTTAGCCAATAGCGTTGACTGGGCTTTTATCAATATGGATTTGAGTGAATATCAAGAGGATTATTTTAGGCAATTATTGAATCACGCAAAAGAACAAAGCCAGGTGCTATTTGATAGCGATATAAAAATGGAGCAGAAAATAAAAAATTTAATTGCATTACTGTCCATGAGCCAATAAGTTATACGAGCGCCTTAAAGCTCCTCAGTAAAGCTCCTCAGTTTGCTTGTTAATAGGGATAACAAATTTAAAGATGCTGCCTTGGTCTGCACAGGCTTCAGCCCAAATTTTACCCTTATGTGCTTCTATAATTTCTTTACAAATCGCCAAGCCTAAGCCGGTTCCTCCTGCATTGGTTTTTGTTTTACTACTTTGAATAAATTTGTCAAAAACACCCTCTAGTTCATTTTCCGGAATCCCAATACCTTGATCACGAATGCTACATAACAAGCCTTTAACAGGCGGCTTATGTCGCGATGGTAAATCATATAATGCAAAGCTGATAAAAATAGATTGGCCAGGCTCAGTAAATTTAATGGCATTGCTGAGTAAGTTGGCAAGCACCTGAGCAATACGAATATCATCAAAATAGGCGACCGTACTGCAATGGGTCTTTTGCCAATGTAAACTCAGCTGTTTATCTTGCAGTTGGCCAGAACATTCGGTCACGCAATGCTCAACAACCGCTTTTAAATCATGCTGCAGAATATCCAATTGCATACGTTTGGCTTCTAATTTTGCCAAGTCCAGTAAATCATTGAGCAAAATCAGTAAACGTTTTCCACTACTATTAATACGGTCAAAATAACGTGCCAGTTTATCTAAATCGCCTTGATGACTGTTTTTAATGCCAAAACCAGCAAAGCTTAAAATACCATGCAGTGGTGTTCGTAATTCATGAGACATATTTGCCAAAAATTCTGATTTCGCCCTATTTGCCTGTTCAGCATGTTCTTTTGCCTGTAGTAATTCTTTTGTTTGTGCTTGAACCTCCCGCTCTAAAAGCGCAGCATGTTGACGTAAATCTATCTCCAATTGTTTGGTCAGTGATAGGTCATGAATAAAACCACAAAAAAGGGTCTTTTGTTTAAATTCAATAACAGAGACAGATAAGCGGACGGGAAATTCCAGACCATTTTTTTTAATGGCATTAAACTCTCTGGAGTCACCAATAATATGTGACTCTTGAGTTGTTAGGTAACGCTGTATGTAATGATTATGTTGTTCTTTATGGGGTGATGGCATCAGTATAGAAATGTTTTTGCCTAAAACTTCCTGTTCATGATAAGCAAAGAGCTGACAAGCCGCAGGATTAAATTGTTGAATAATGCCTTGTGCATCAATGACGATAATACTGTCGAGTGCAGAATTAATAATGTTATTCAGAAAATTCTGTTCTTCTGCAATTTTCTGCAGGCTCGTTTTAATAGCCTGTTCTGATTTTATCCATTGTAAGGTTTGACTGATTATATTAGCCGCTGTTTGTAGATACAGACTATCTTCTTTAGTCAGTGATGCATTTTGTTTTGGGTATAAAACAATAAACCCGATGATTTTTGCTTCCATATAAATAGGCACAGGAAAATAATCGGCTAACTGTTGCGTTTGAGTGTGCGCATCAGCAGTGGTCACCGCATGATGAAAGGCTCTGTATTCATCAAGGTATTGCTTGATTGACATTGAGATACAATTTTTTTTCTGCTGGTTATTCATATTTTGACTGGCTATTATTTTAAATGCATCAGTCTCTTGTTCCCGTAAGATGATGGCGCCTTTATCTACGCTTTCAGGGAAGGATTTAGCCATTAAAATACTTAAACTACTCTCTATAAATGGCTGTTTATCTGTACAGCTAATCGCCTCTTGGAGTAGCGTTTGTAATGCTGTGCGTTGACTAATTTCATGATGTAAGGCATATTCAGTCTGTTTTTGTACACTGATATTTTGGCAAATAGCGGTTATATAAGGCTTACCAGCCATATATCGACGACTGGCATTAATTAATACGCTAATGCGGGTGTTATCTTCTAATATAAACTGCGTTTCAAAATTAATGGTTACCCCACTCTCTACACAGCGTTGCATTTCCTGTTTATTCAATAACACCAATTCCGTCGGTATCCATTTAAAAATAGACTGCCCTACAAGCTCTTCCTGGCTTTTAAGAGCTAATAGAGCAATAAAAGATGGGTTAGCTGATAATATCTCACCCTGGCTGTTTACCTCCATATAACCAATATTGGTCTGTTGCAGCAAAAAGGAGAGTTGCTGTTGTTGCTGCTTAAACTGACTTAAATCACGCCAAGTGGTGTGCAGGATAAGTTCATTATGTAATTTAATAGGCGTTAAGGTGACCTCGCAAGGGAAGGTTTCACCATTTATTCGTTTATGCACCCATTCAAAGCGATGAAAACCTTTGTTAAAGGCGATTGCAATCATTTCTTCGGATTTTTCAGAGGATAAACGCCCATCAGGTTGTTTTTGTGGAGATAACTCGGCCGGGTGCATATTAAGTAGCTGCGTCTCACTGTCTGCCGCCAGCATTTTGAGTGCTGCGGGGTTAAAACTAATGAAAGTCGTTTCTTTTAACAACAAGATAGCATCTTCAGAGTTGCGAAAGGTTACTTCAAAGATATGGGTCTTAGAGGAGGCAAGGTCAATTTTATCCATCATTTATGGGACTGTTTTATATTGCGAATAAATTCATACGGGCATCAATCAATAAAATACAACTATGCCTTAAAAATCACTTCAAGTTCCTCAATTGTCAAGTTGGTTGCAGCGGCTATTTGTGCAATGGGTAAATTCATTTGTTTTAGCCTGTTAGCCGTTATCATTGAGTTTGTTCGAATGCCTTCCTTAATGCCTTCCTTAATGCCTTCCTTAATGCCCTCCTTGATACCAGCTTCAATACCTTCTTTATACGCATCATTTTTTGCCGAATCAATGGTGTTGTTCATATCCCAGTAG
>JALSIU010000154.1 GCA_026989715.1 Methylomonas sp. | reverse complement strand
TACAGCACGCCGGCATCGCAGAGCCTATCACAAAACAGCGACATGGCAGTGTTGCTGAAACCTTAATAGAGCTAGAAGATAGTATTCGCGTTTTAGTACTTGGCGTACGCGGCGAAAGCCACGAAAAACAACAAGAAAAAATTGGCGCACAACTGGAATTGATGATTCGTTCTCTGCATCGCCCTATTCTAGTGGTCAATGATGAATTCACCCCCCCAAAAAATATCATGCTGGCTTATGATGGTAGTGAAGCGGCTGAAAAAGCGGTTGCTATGGTTGCTAAAAGCCCCTTGTATAAAGGCACTACTTGTCATTTAGTGTGCGTAAACAACCATGCAGAAGCATTACTGCAACAAGCCGGCCAACAACTACAACATACGCCTGAACTAACACTCATCACCGCCGCACTCACCGGTAAAGCTGACATTGAACTGTGTACTTATCAAGAAAAAAATAATATCGACTTAACCATCATGGGGGCTTTTAGTCATACCCGCTTACGTGAAATGTTACTTGGTAGCTTTACGGTCAAAATGTTACTTAATGCCAAAAAACCCGTCTTGTTATTAAGATAAGAGTGCGTGCCTCAATTCGCTACATAAACATATTATTAAATTAGAAAAATACAATGCACCTAGCATTAAAAAGTTATTCAAATTAAAATGGAGAAGATGATTTTTAAGCTAAAGACATTTACATTAAACATTAACCTCTTAGACCTTAGTAACCCTTAATGACTAGTCATAAATTAACTCACTTGAAAGAACTGGAAGCGGAAAGTATCCATATTATTCGCGAAGTTGCGGCCGAATTTGATCGTCCTGTTATGCTTTATTCCGTCGGTAAAGACTCTGCGGTCATGTTGCACTTAACACGCAAAGCATTTTACCCGGGTAAACCGCCCTTTCCACTGATGCATGTTGATACGACCTGGAAATTCAAGGAAATGATTGCATTTCGTGATAGATATATTAAGGAACTAGGCTGGGATTTAATCGTGCATTCCAACCAAGAAGGCATAGACCAAGGTGTCGGGCCTTTTACGCATGGCAGTCAGAATCATACCCACATCATGAAAACGGAAGCCTTAAAACAAGCACTCAATAAATACAAATTTGATGCCGCTTTTGGTGGAGCAAGACGTGATGAAGAAAAATCACGCGCCAAAGAACGCGTGTATTCCTTCCGTGATAAAAATCATGGCTGGGATCCTAAAAACCAACGCCCTGAATTATGGAATATTTATAACGGTAGAATTAACCAAGATGAAAGCATCCGTGTCTTCCCTATCTCTAACTGGACAGAACTAGATGTCTGGCAATATATTCATTTGGAAAATATTCCTATCGTACCTTTATACTTTGCCAAAGAACGCCCTGTGGTCAATAAAGACGGTATGCTGATTATGGTGGATGATGATCGTATGCCAATCGGGCCTGAAGAAAAAATCGAAATGAAAACGGTACGCTTTCGTACTTTGGGTTGTTACCCTCTGACAGGGGCTGTCGAATCAACAGCTACCACACTACCGGAAATTATTCAAGAAATGCTGTTAACAACCACCTCTGAACGTCAAGGCCGTTTAATTGATCATGACCAGGCAGGTTCAATGGAACAGAAAAAGCGGGAAGGCTATTTTTAAATAGTATTACATCCCTATAAAAATATTTTCGCTTTTAACCCATTTCAGGAATAAATTATGTCACACCAATCTGACCTTATCAGTACCGATATTGATGCTTATTTAGCCCAACACGAACGCAAAGAATTATTGCGCTTTTTAACCTGTGGTAATGTTGATGACGGCAAAAGTACCCTTATTGGCCGTTTACTATACGATTCAAAAATGATCTATGAAGATCAATTAGCCGCTGTGCAAGCCGATAGTGTCAAATCCGGCACCACCGGCGCAGGAAAAATGGATTTGGCTTTATTAGTAGATGGCCTGCAAGCCGAACGCGAGCAAGGCATTACCATTGATGTTGCTTATCGCTATTTTTCAACGTCAACACGTAAATTTATTATTGCCGATACGCCTGGACATGAGCAGTATACGCGTAATATGGCAACCGGTGCCTCTACCTGTGATTTAGCGGTTATTTTAATAGATGCCCGCTACGGCGTACAAACACAAACGAAACGCCATAGTTTTATTGCATCGCTACTCGGTATCAAACATATTATTGTTGCCATTAATAAAATGGACATCGCAGATTATAGCGAAAGTACTTACCAAAAAATCAAAGCGGACTACCTTGCGTTTATTAATGATTTAGAGGGCTTAGATGATATTCACTTTATTCCATTATCCGCTCTAAATGGTGATAATGTCGTGAACCGAAGCAGTAATATGCCTTGGTACACAGGAAAAACCATGATGGAAACTTTGGAAACAGTTGAAATTGCCGGTGATGATAATTTTAAAGATGCGCGTTTCCCCGTCCAATATGTCAATCGCCCTAACTTAGATTTTCGCGGTTTCTGCGGTACGATTGCTTCAGGTATATTCCATAAAGGTGATGCGATTACCGCACTACCTTCAGGCAAAACCAGCACAATCAAATCTATTGTCACGTTTGATGGTGATTTAGAAGAAGCCTTCCCACCGATGGCGGTAACCCTAACACTTGATGATGAAATAGATGTCAGCCGAGGGGATACCATTGTTGGCACAGATAGCTTGCCTAGCGTGGCGGATAGATTTGATGCTAATATTGTTTGGATGGCTGAAACCACATTAGTCCCCGGCAAGCAATACCTCATCAAACTGGCTACGCGTAGCGTTACAGGCTCAGTTATCAATATCCAGCATCGTATTGATGTTAATACCTTAGAACATCATGATGCCAAAGACCTGCAATTAAATGAAATTGGCTTATGTACGCTTTCTGTTAATACGCCTGTCGTATTTGATGCCTATACTCTAAGCAAAGGAACCGGCTCCTTTATCATTATCGACCGACTCACTAATGTGACAGTGGGTGCGGGTATGATTACCGGTGATAGTGTTGAGCTGGATTTAAGTCATGTCTCTGCTGAAGAACGTGCCGCCAGATTTGCACAAAAAGCAGTCAGTATCGCATTGACAGGTTCTAATAATGAACAAGTCGCCTACCATTTGGAAAGAAAATTATTTGATAATGGCCATGCCGTCACCGTCTTAAACGAAGCGATCCATGAGATTGACACCGCCATTGCCGTG
>JALSIU010000153.1 GCA_026989715.1 Methylomonas sp. | reverse complement strand
TATGGCAAAAATCATCCCGATGAATTGAAGCATGTAACCGGATGACCTAATAGAGCTCTCACTTTGCCATGTTACAAAACCTAGAATTACTGCCGCAGCAATAACAAGAAGGCACATAAATACCAACTTTCCTTCCGCTAACCAGCGCCATAATTCAATAACCCATTGTCGTAATCGTTGCATGCTCAATTATTTTTCTTGGCCTAACGCCTTGCTCAGCGGCAATTTACAGCGTGGTTTTTTTGCGTAAAATTGAGCGACAGCGAATACGCAAAAAAACCACGCTGTAAATTGTCCGCTGGAGCTATTTGTTATGTTTTTTTATCTTCTCGTGTGTCGTTTAACAGCAACTAATGTTTGCCATATTAAACTTGCAAAAATTATATAAAACACGAGACTAACAAATTCCATTCCAGCTTTAAGTATCTTACTAAAGGGTAAAATATTTTTAGATACGTTATTTACGAAGCTAGATATTTTTTCCAAACTTCCATTAATGCTTGGGTGTATTTCATATAAAATATTAGTCTCATAGCCTAATATCAAGAGATAGTAAATAATTGATGCTGCAACCATATAAAATATCGGTTTGATATAGCTTTGCCCATAATTTGATATTTTTTCATTCAAAAAAAGTATTAATTTTTCTTGGGTTTTATTTGTACCTTTAAGTTCTTCTTTGTACTTTTTCATTTCATAAGCAAAATACTTATTGGCTTCGATATAGTTATGAATCTTATCAAATGAGCTTTTTATAATCCTAAATGTTTCTCTATTAGAATACTTTTCATTAATATTAGCGTTTAAGAAGTTTGGGGCTTCTTTTAAATTTATATTTTCAATATCTAATCCACTATGAAAATTTGTGTTCCTAAAATTTACAAAGCTAAGAAATGTAGCATATGTAAATTTTGCTATAAATTCATTTTCAGAATAACCCTCCCCAAAAGAACATTTTTCAAACCCGACAAAATCATCGAATATACTTTTCTTTATATTGAATTTCCCAAACTTCGTTTCAAACGTGTCAACAACTTTAAGGTAGTTTGTATTAAAAATTTCAAAATTTGAAACCATATTTTGCTTAAATTCAAATTTTGATTCAAAAATAGTATCTTCCATGGAAAATAATTTAATAGCGCACCTATTAAGAATGAATTTATCTTTTAATATACAATCTATCAAATGGAACGACTCAATATTTAAATCTATATCGCCAGTATTGTTGAAAATTGGGGATTTAAATTCAACACTTTCGAACTCTATACTCCGTTTGAATTCACAGTCATTAAATAGCTGACTATCTATTACATATTTCCCATCATCTTCGGAATATGAGCTAATCTCTTCATGAAAAATACAGTTTTGATAAAGCACTCCATTAACATTCTTTAGAACTGGAGCATTAAAAATACTCCACCTCTCATGAAATATACAATCCTGAAAAAATAACTCTGGATCACTTGATTCAATATAACTTGTAAAAAAATGGCAGTTATCAAAATGTATTTGTTTTAAGGTGTTTAATATTTTTGCATAATTTATCAATGATTGGATATCAGGTTTAGGGAATGCAACTCCAAAAAAATAACAAAAACCATTGCTATCAATTGTATTCTCGGCAACATATTTTTCTAATGCATTATAGAAGTCTGATCGAATTTTGAAAAAGTCTAACTTCTGCTTAGAGCAATGCAATATGCATTTATCATAGTCTTTATAGCTGCTTAGATTACACTCATGATGACTGCATACGCTCATTGCTGAACCTCATTGGAATCCATATTTTCTCTTTTAAACATAACGTCGTAAATCACCAGCTTGCGGATTGATTACTACTATGCTTCCGCAACCTATGAACTTAAACGAATGCAGCAGACTTGAATACAAGCACCGCAGTAGCAAGTCTGTGTGGATTTACTTTGTTAGAAGTCAATTTCTCATGCCAGCAACAAATAGAGCACCAACTGGAGTAATTAACGCTATAATAGTAAACCATATTGCAGTATCAAACTGCTTAAACTTTATGTACGCAATTTTAGAATTAACAACTATTTGATCAGAGTATGCAAGGTCAATTTTTTGATTTTTAGAAATATCAAGACCATTGGTATACATTGCTTGTAAATATCCAGCACCACTATATTTACACGCATTCCCGAAGTACAAAAGATTATCATTGCTGTTACATTCACCTAGACGCACCCAGGGAACCTTAAGACGAGGAACAAAAGACAGCAAAGATATTAATAATGAAATTACTAAACAACTGATCACGAATACTGAATACCAAAGAACAGATTGATTTAGGTTATTTGTACTCACTAGCATTCGAGAAATAGCAAAGATTGTTGCTGAGCAAAATGCAATATTTACGTGCAATTTTCTTTATACCATTCATCCATTGCGGTATTAATAACACTTCCATGATAGCAATCATGATCATAATTCTTAGATAAAAGATTTTGATTGTGCTCATTAAGATTTGAAAAAATGCAATCTGATACAAATATTTCCTTGTTGCTCCAACCTTTATTTGCACTGCCACATAGATTAGATGCTTCATTCACAACATCACCCATCCATACAACCTCATTCAAACCACTGCCTCTATAGCCTGATTTAATCATTAATGCTCTACCATAAGCTATCCCTATACCAATACTTATTGCTGAGATATTACGTTTTCCAAACTTATAATTGAGAACTTTAATTAGCGAATTTATACTATATGCATCATGAAATACGCCATCTACTTGATGCTTCTTTGGTGTATTGTAAATGCCACTTACGCAATCTCCTTCAATGCGTATCTCTGAACAATTATTGTTCCCATTCATAATTGCTACTACTTCTGAAATGTAGCTTCTATAGATTTTTGCTAAGGCAGGCCTCTTATGCTTATTAGGCAAATCTGATGAGTCACGTATGTCAACAAATAATGCAGAGCAATTTACATAATATCCATTTTTGTATGTAAGCTTATCTCTCGATGGGATTTCATCTTCCTCTGGAAACGATTTATCAGATTCATCGAGAATTTCATCAACACGTGAAAAACCGTCTTCGTAGTTATATGTTTTGAACTTTGTTTCCATACTTTTCGTCTTTGACTTCTAACGTCGTAAATCACCAGCTTGCGGATTGATTACTACTATGCTTCCGCAACCTATGAACTTGAACGAATGCAGCAGACTTGAATACAAGCACCGCAGTAGCAAGTCTGCGTGGATTT
>JALSIU010000152.1 GCA_026989715.1 Methylomonas sp. | reverse complement strand
AGGTTGTTAAATGATATTTAAATGACGATATAAGGAGGCTTAAAAAGCGGTTTATTACATTGATTGTTTCGCAAACTATGTGAATTGGTTTCGCAATTCATGTGAATTTTTACATGCAAACATGACCAGACCATGACCCAAAATATTTCAGGCATAAAAAAAGCCCTACATTTGCATGTAAGGCTTTGTTTTATTTGGCTCCCCCGGACGGGCTCGAACCGCCGACCTAGTGATTAACAGTCACCCGCTCTACCAACTGAGCTACAGGGGATTAAATCGTTATAAACAAATGGCGCGCCCGAAGAGATTCGAACTCCTGACCGCTCGGTTCGTAGCCGAGTACTCTATCCAGCTGAGCTACGGGCGCTTTGTTTATCTTTTCAATTATCCTTGTTTTTTATTTCCTTGTCAATAAAATAATATAACTTTATCAACCTTCCTTAATATGGCGAAGAGGGAGGGATTCGAACCCTCGATGGGAGATAAAGCCCATACTCCCTTAGCAGGGGAGCGCCTTCGGCCTCTCGGCCACCTCTCCAATTTTATTTTACTCTTTATCTGCACCCATAAGACCAGCAGATGCAGAAGACGCTTCTTCAGTTACTGACTCTACCGAAGTTGCAGTTTGTTCATTACGGATTCTTTCGTAAATTTCTTCCCTGTGTACGGATACATCTTTTGGTGCATTAATACCAATACGAACTTGGTTACCCTTAACACCTAGAACAGTGACGGTTACATCATCACCTATCATCAGGGTTTCCCCTACTCGACGCGTTAATATAAGCATCTATTTGTCTCCCTGTTCATCATAAAAGCCTTGCTACCCAGCCTGACTGAGCAAAACATTATAGCAGGGATTTATAAAAAATAAAGCAGTAATTTACACATTAATAAAAATTGTCATTAAGCCTCTTTGGGCTCTTGGTCTAATTCAAAGGCCGCATGTAACGCTCTAACAGCTAACTCTAGGTATTTTTCAGCAACCACCACAGAAATTTTTATCTCTGAAGTAGAAATCATTTGAATATTAATGGCTTCATCAGCAAGTACTGCAAACATTTTACTGGCAATACCGGCATGTGATCGCATACCGACACCAACAATTGAAACTTTAACAATACTATCATCCGCCGTCACCGCTTTAGCATTTAGATCATGACAAATTTTAATTAAAATATCTTTTGCTTTGACAAAATCATTTCTATGCACAGTAAAAGTAAAATCGGTCGTTGCATCATCTGCAACATTTTGAATGATCATATCAATTTCAATATTTGCATCGGCAACCGGTCCCAAAATTTTAGAGGCCGCCCCCGGTATGTCGGGCACACCTGTAATCGTTAATTTTGCTTCATCTCGATTAAACGCAATACCTGAAATTAATGCTTGCTCCACAGCTGATTCCTCGTAAGTAATGAGCGTGCCACGCCCTTCTGAAAATGATGATAAAACGCGCAAAGCAACATTATATTTGCCGGCAAACTCAACGGATCTAATTTGTAATATTTTTGAACCTAAGCTGGACATTTCCAGCATCTCTTCGAAGGTAATCTTATCCAACCGTCGAGCTTTAGGTTCAACACGCGGATCGGTTGTATACACACCATCAACGTCCGTATAAATATGACATTCATCTGCTTTTAAAGCCGCAGCCAATGCAACCGCTGTCGTATCCGAACCGCCCCGCCCTAAAGTGGTGATATTACCGTGCTCATCGACACCTTGAAACCCCGCAACAACCACAACCCTACCCGCATTTAAATCAGCGTATATTTTTTTATCATCAATACTTTTAATTCTAGCCTTCGTATGCGTGCTATCGGTTTCTATACGCACTTGCCCGCCCGTATAGGAACAAGCAGGACACCCCATTTCATTAAGTGCCATACTTAATAAAGCTGTCGTCACTTGCTCACCCGTTGCAAGCAACACATCCATCTCTCTAGCGATAGGGGCTGTTTGCATTTGAGTTGCTAAGGTAGTCAAGCGATTGGTTTCACCACTCATTGCCGATACTACAACGACTAACTGGTCGCCTTGGTCATGCACTTTTTTTACTTTTTCTGCAACGGCCTTAATTCGCTCAACCGATCCAACGGATGTGCCACCAAACTTATATACATAAACTGCCATTCTTTAAGCACCTACCTGTTCACGCACCCAATCAGGTACTTGTTTTAACGCTTGTTCTAATTTTTCTGGCTCAGAGCCACCTGCCCTTGCCATATCGGGACGACCTCCGCCTTTACCCCCCACTTGAGAGGCAACAACATTTACCAAATCCCCCGCTTTTAGTCGCTTAGTTTGCGCCTTAGTGACCCCTGCAACCAAAGTCACTTTGCCATCATTCACAGCCGCCAAGACAATCGCCGCACTACCCAACTTACCTTTAAGTTGATCCAAGAGTTCACCCATCGCTTTAGGTTCAACACCTTCCAGTTGCACAGCCAGAACTTTGATGCCATCAATATCAATGGCCTGACTAGCCAATTCTCCCCCAGCAGAACTTGCCAATTTTGACTGCAATCGTTGCAATTCTTTTTCTAAGGATTTATTTTTTTCAAGCAACTGTTGCACTTTTTCGGCAGCCACTTCCGGTGCAGCTTTCACAACACCGGCAATAATCGACATTGCTTTTTCTCGCGCTTCTAACCACTGCATTGCCGCTTCACCTGTAATGGCTTCAACTCGCCGCACACCTGAAGCAACACCGGTTTCACTGATAATCTTAAATAAACCAATATCACCCGAACGCTGTACATGCACACCACCACATAATTCGGTAGAAAACTCGCCTATTTTTAAAACACGCACCTCATCGCCGTATTTCTCACCGAATAATGCCATCGCCCCCGCATCGACTGCGTCCTCTTTTGACATAATTTCAGCCGTCACCACCGCATTATGCCGAATTTGCTGATTGACCATGCGCTCAATAATTTTTATTTCTTCGGCGGTCAAAGGCTCAAAATGCGCAAAATCAAAACGCAAACGCTCGGCATTGACTAGTGACCCTTTCTGAGCAACATGCTCACCAAGTACTTGGCGCAAAGCAGCATGCAATAAATGTGTTGCCGAATGATTGGCAATAATCGCCAAACGACTACCGGATTCAACAGCTGCAGTACAGGCCAAATGATTCGTCAACTCACCGGAAATCACTTTACCATAATGCAAAAATAATGAACCACCCTGCTTCTGAGTATCGCTTACTTCAAATACGCCGCCCTCAACGGTAATCAAACCACAATCACCTACTTGTCCACCTGATTCAGCATAAAACGGCGTACTCTCTAATACCACAACCCCTTCTGCACCAACAGGCAACTTATCAACCGCCTCACTATTTTGAAACAAACCAATAATCTTGCTTTGCTCATTTAAATGTTGATAACCCGTAAACTCAGTTTGCGCATCTAGCTTGATGGTTTGATTGTAATCCGTGCCAAAGCTTTTAGCAGCACGCGCCCGCTCACGCTGTGCAGTCATGGCAATATCAAAACCGGCATGATCAACCGTTAAGTGTTTTTCACGCGCATAATCCGCAGTTAAATCAACAGGAAAACCATAGGTATCATAAAGTTGGAAAACCACATCACCCGGAATAACCGTGCCTTGCATTTTTTCTACGCATGACTCTAAAATTTTCATGCCCTGCTCTAAGGTTTCGGCAAAACGCTCTTCTTCCAGCTTTAAAATACGCTCAACCTGTGCCTGAGCAGCTGCTAATTCAGGGTAAGCATCGCCCATTTCCAAGACTAAAGGGGCAACTAATTGATAAAAGAAAACATCACGAATTCCCAAGCGATAACCATGGCGAATGGCACGACGAATAATACGCCTTAGTACATAGCCGCGCCCTTCATTGGAGGGCATCACACCATCGACCACCATAAAGGCACAAGAACGAATATGGTCAGCAATAACTCTTAAGGAGCTTTCTGTTAAATCTTTCGTACCCGCCAAGTCAGCAGCGGTTGTTAACAGTTTTTGAAACAAGTCAATTTCATAATTGTTATGCACGCCCTGCAAAACAGCAGCGATACGCTCCAAGCCCATGCCGGTATCTACTGATGGTTTAGGCAATGGCGTTAAATGGCCTTCAGAATCACGGTCATATTGCATAAAGACCAAGTTCCAAATTTCAATATAGCGATCACCATCTTCTTCCGGCGTGCCGGGCGGACCTCCTGCAATTTCTTCGCCGTGATCATAAAAAATCTCAGTACAAGGACCGCATGGTCCAATATCTCCCATTGACCAGAAATTATCCTTAGCTCCAATTCTGGAAAAACGGCTCGCATCAATTTTAAGATCTTCCAGCCAAATTTTTTCAGCCTCGGAGTCTTCATCAAAAACAGTCACCCATAATTTTTCTGCGGGAATTTCCAGTTCTTTGGTTAAAAAGTCCCATGCAAAATGAATGGCCTCTTGCTTAAAGTAATCACCAAAACTAAAATTACCCAGCATTTCAAAAAACGTATGATGTCTTGCGGTATAACCGACATTTTCCAAGTCATTATGCTTACCACCTGCACGCACACAGCGTTGACTGGTTGTCGCTCGCGTGTAATGACGTGCCTCACGCCCTAAAAAGGTATCTTTAAATTGCACCATCCCTGCATTGGTAAAGAGCAAGGTAGGGTCATTCCCCGGCACTAACGGGCTAGAAGGCTGAATAGAGTGGCCTCGGTCTGCAAAGAATTTTAAAAAAGCAGTACGCAATTCTGCACTGGTCAGATTTTTCATAATTTCATGGGGTTATTAACATGTTTTTTAAGTTATTGGCTCTTGAGTTATGTTTAGAGCCTCATATTTTTGTGCTTACGCTAGCGAAGATAATTCTGTAAACAATCGCCGAATCATATCGGCAGAAAAACCACGTTGCTGTAAAAAGCGACTGCGCTTAAGCTGCTCCTTAGCATCCGGAAGGGCTGTTATATCATATTTTTTACTATAAACCTGCTCTAACAATGCCTGCCAGCTACCGGCAATATCTTCAACTGCCATATCAAAATGGTAATCACCCGCTCCCCGTTGTTGCAGTTCGGCTTTAATACGCAACGGGCCAATGCCTCTATGCACTCGGTGACGCGCATAACTTTCTGCAAAACGCGCATCGCTTTGCAGTCCCTGTTCAGCTAACTCATCCAGCACTATTTGAATATCTTGTTTAATAAATCCTTTCGCTGAAACTTTTTGTAGCAATTCTAATTGACTATGTTCACGGCGTATTAAATATTGCAAACACACCTCTTTGATTGCTTTAAAATTTGCAGCCGTTGTACCAAGCTCAGACATTTATGCCGGCAATTAAACTAATCCATCCGCATCATCGGATTCTACTAATTTTACATCCGAGGTCTCTTTGCTACCAAAGACTTCCGCACGAATATTCGCCTCTAGTTCTGCCACAATTTTTGGGTTATCTTTTAAATAAGCGCGTACATTATCTTTCCCTTGGCCAATCTTATCATCGCCATAGCTATACCAAGAACCTGCTTTCTTGACAAAACCGTACTTTACGCCCAAATCGATCAGCTCACCTAAGAATGAAACCCCTTCACCATAAAGAATTTCAAATTCAGCTTGTTTAAAAGGCGGAGCTACTTTATTTTTAACCACTTTGACCCGAGTTTCATTGCCGATAATCTCATCGCCTTTTTTAATGGCACCAATACGACGAATATCCAAGCGCACCGAAGCATAGAATTTTAAAGCATTGCCTCCCGTTGTTGTCTCAGGACTGCCAAACATCACGCCAATTTTCATGCGAATCTGGTTAATGAAAATCACCATGGTATTAGAGCGTTTAATATTGGAGGTTAATTTACGCAAAGCCTGCGACATCAAACGCGCCTGCAAGCCCATATGAGAATCCCCCATATCACCTTCAATCTCTGCTTTAGGTGTAAGAGCGGCAACTGAATCCACAACCACAATGTCAACGGCATTAGAGCGCACCAACATATCGACAATTTCCAAAGCCTGCTCACCCGTATCAGGTTGCGAGACTAATAAGTCATCAACATTAACGCCAATTTTTTCCGCATAGGCAGGATCTAACGCATGCTCGGCATCGATAAAAGCAGCCGTACCACCTAGCTTTTGTACCTGTGCAATCGTTGATAAGGTCATAGTCGTTTTACCGGAAGACTCAGGTCCGTATATTTCAATGACTCGCCCACGAGGCAAGCCACCACAGCCCAGTGCAATATCTAACGTTAAAGAGCCGGTAGAAACGGTTTGTATATCACGCGATGCGGCATCATCGCCCATACGCATCACCGCACCTTTACCAAATTGTTTTTCAATTTGCATTAAGGCCGCGCTTAGTGCCTTCTTTTTATTGTCATCCATAGTCTAGGTAAGCCTTAAGTTTATACATTTAACTTAAATTATATCCTTCACACGGTTACGACTGTGCGGAGCATATCAAACCATTCATTATCCCATAGCCTGATTAAAGCACATAACAAATTTCGCATTTACTTTACTTATAAATCTCAAGCACGCTAACGGGTACTTTATTTAAGCGACAACGCGTCTATACAGTTATAAGCGAGCAAACAAAAAAGGCCGGCAAAAGCCGACCTTTTTATATTTAAACCGGAACTAAAATGGTTTAAAAAATTTTATATCACTCTACTTAAAATAGGAATCTATTTAGAGTTTAAACTGAGTACGGAATGTAAAAGAGTGGATTCCATTGGTCAAATCACTGCCATCAAGGTTGGTAACAGCTGAACCTGCAAGGTCAAACGCATAACGATAGTCAGCCATTAAACGAACGTTGTTATTCAAATACCAGTTTAAAGCAACAGTAATATCTTGCTCGCGCGTTCCTTTGCTGTAGCTACCATAAGCAATATCACTCAAGCCGTAACGAGATGCTAATTCAACAGCGCCCCAAGTACCATTTTGCCAGCTAAACTGCTCAGCAGGCTTTAAATATTTAAACTCACCATCAGAGCCTTTATATTTACGCGACTCACCCGTTAATGTCCAAGCAAGCTGTACATAAACGGCATTAAGGTCTAAATCTTTTTCACCACTATTCCGCGTTACCCACTCATGTGCATATTCACTCTGAGCAGAAAAAGGCCCAAACATATACGCCGCTTCAATACCGGCAATCCCTACACCATTAACCTTATCAACACTTACATTAGTCAGTTTCAAGTTTGACATATGCGTCGTTTCACTCGAAAACTTAATACGACTATTTGCTGAACTAAAGCCTTTATAACCACCAAAGGCACCAATATGCAGAACTTGTGTTTTAGTATTGATAGGAGCATAGGTTAAACGTGAAGCAACCGCCCAACCCTCATCAACATTCCCATTTTTTTCAGGAGCCATACTATCGCCATAAAAACCAATCTGAGCAGACCAATCCTTATCAGAGGATTTAAAATGCAAACCAATCGCCCGGTCAAATGCAGGCGCTGTCAATACATTGACAGTAGAACGCTCTGTAAACATAATATCATTTGAGCTTTCTTGCAATTCCATACTAATAGGCTTCTTTTGATGCCCAATTGTAATCTCAAGGCCATCAAATCCCTTATAAGTTAAAAACGCATCTTTCACAGCCACAGTATTATCTGCAAAATCTGCTTCAATCATATATTTATAATCACCCCAGACCACACCTTTCATATAAAGACGCGCCCGACGCATCTCAACCCCTTCAGTGGATCTCTGGCTTAACTTATCATCACCCACATCACCATTTGCATCCATTTGTAAACGGCCACCAAACTGGAATTTAAATTGTTTATCAGCTGTCTCGACTTTTAAACCCTTTTCACCAACAGATACTTTAACATTACCTGTATCACTGTGACTTACTACCTTTTGCTTAGACACTGATTTAACAGGAGATTTTGGCTGGCTTAACTCATCATATTGAGACTGATTAATCGTGCCATTTTTTAACAGCATATCCAAAAGTTGCTGTTCATCAGCCTGAACCGTGACACTCGATAGTGTAGTTAAAGTACCTAAAGCCAGAGCTTTAGCTGTTTTATTTGTAAGCATTGAGACATCCACCAAAATGAAAAAACGAAATTATAGAGTGGCTATGACAAATTAAAAATATGACAACTGGTGCATATTATTTTGAACATAAAGTAATCACAAAAATACAGCCTTACAAATCGTGGTATCGATAGCACCCATCATAATTTGCAAGGTGGTATTTCCTGTTAATACCCACTCCCTTTATCAAGATTAAAAGTCTTGATAGCTAAATTAGCGCATATCATAAAAAACAAATATGACAGAATGATGACAATGCAATTATATCCTTGATATTAACGTCAATTTTTCATTACAAAAATATGACATATAGCCATATTTTATATAATGAATCTTACTAATTTTATTGACCAGGCTTCCAAAAGACACTGCTTTCCAATATTTCAGCATGCTCGGTAAGCCGGTTATGACTTACTTTTTTTAAATATTGATAAATTGCAGCCGCCGCCTGCCGCTCATCATCCCCCCAATGCAACACTCTGCCGGCACAATAACGACGACGCAGTAATTGGTTTTCTTGTATCGTTTTAACCTGTATCAAATCAGCAATCCCCCTCCAAACAGCGTCTTTATGGCATAAATCATTTTTAAGCTGGCGGCTAACGGCAAAAAAATCTTGTACAGCGGATTTATTCTGCTTTGCCCAATGCTCACTAAACACATAACCAATACTAGGCACTTCTACCTGTATGCCTAAGCCTTGTAAAATATCATGACCTGTCAGCAATACGCGAAACCCATCCGCCTCCAAACGAGCGGCATAATGCCAATAAGTCAATAGTGCATCGGCACGTTTACGCCGCATTTCTTGAGCCAATAAAGGCGGCGCACCATAAATTTTTGTCATACCGGCAAAAACATCAGCCGCCCCCTGCTTAGTCATTAAAGCGCGTAACAATAAACTATTTTTATCTAACTCCCCTCCTGCAATGGCCAGAGTTTTATGGCGTAAATCCTGCAATGTGTTTATGCCACTGTCTGCCGCAACCACTAATGCACCTGTGGTATTAGAATAAGGAAAAAAAGTATAATCTTTCCCTAAAGCGCGTTGTTGCGATACCCAAACCCAGTCGGCCACAATCATATCGACAGCACCTGATTGCAACGCAATTTTGCCGGCTTGTGGATTGGCCATCTTTGCAATCTGCAGACGATAATGCTCGGTCTCTATTAATTGAGCCTGTTGCATAGCCGCTAATTCCCAATTCAGCGTTCCAAATGCTAACGCACCTAAACGAATCAAAGGTTTCTCACTCGCAAAACTAGCCTGACAACAACACAACACCCAGATAAAAATAATTTTTTTATAGCTGATCATAAATTTGCTCTAAAAACTGATAAAATTAGTGCTCCATTATAGTCTGAAGCAGGTTCATAATTAACTAATGCGTCACCCCAAACAAGCAAAACAACTCGTTGACCGCTTTGGTCGCACCGTTGACTATGTCCGCATCTCCATCACTGACCGCTGTGATTTTCGTTGCGTTTATTGTATGTCGGAAGAGATGACGTTTTTACCTCGTGAGCAAATTCTGAGCTTAGAGGAAATCTACTTATTGGCTAAGTGCTTTACCGAGCTTGGTGTCGGCAAAATCAGAATAACGGGCGGCGAGCCTCTGATACGCCGAGGGGCAATTGGCTTATTACAAAAAATAGGAGCACTTCCTTTATTAGAAGAACTGGTCATGACCACCAACGGCTCACAACTGGCCACAACAGCCACACAATTACGACAAGCACAAGTAGCGCGTTTAAATATCAGCTTAGATACACTGGATGCCGATAAATTTAAAGAACTCACCCGCACAGGCAACTTAGAAACAGTCCTGCAAGGCATAGAGGCCGCTATTGCAGCCGGATTTAAAGGCATTAAAATCAATGCCGTTATCTTAAAAAATCGTAATCATCATGAAGTGACTGACCTCGTACAATTCGCCCTAAATTCAGGTATTGATATTAGCTTTATTGAAGAAATGCCACTGGGTATTATTAGCTCACATGATCGTGCTGAAGCGTACTATTCCAGCGACCAAATTCGGGCAGATTTAGCAAAGCACTTTCATTTAGAACATATTAGCGAAACGACGGCTGGGCCATCAGACTACTATCGTGTTCAAGGTCGCCAAACCAAAATTGGTTTTATCTCACCACACAGCCATAATTTTTGCAGTACTTGCAACCGCGTTCGGCTAACGACGGAGGGTCGCTTATTATTATGCCTAGGTAATGAGCACTCCGTTGACCTTAAAGCCGTGATGCGCGCTCACCCTAATGATTCCGACCTTATAAAACAAACCTTGATTGATGCGATGGAAATCAAACCCGAAAAACATGAGTTTGATTTAAGCGAACAGCCGATTATTATGCGCCATATGAATACCACCGGGGGATAAATGAAGCACATTTTATTAAGCATAATGACCTTATTTCTGACCGCCTGTAGCACATCCGGCGAAACGCATATAAAACCGGAAGCACTTATGAGTCTATTGCAAGCAGGTGCAACGAAACCCATTATTATTGATGTGCGCTCAGAAATGGAATATAGCGCAGGACATATCCCTTATGCTATACACATTCCTTTTTGGCAGGCCTTTAGCAGTGATGCATTAGATAATATCGACAAACAACAAGACATATTCTTATATTGCGAACATGGACCACGCGCCAGTATTTCTAAATTTGCTTATTCTCTGGCGGGCTTCAAAAATATTCGCTATGTCGAAGGGCACATGACAGCTTGGCGTGCTGCCGGCTTACCGATGGAACACTAAATGAAACGCTTTTTATTATTAATTATTTCCCTCTGGCAACAACGCTTTAAACTTTACTTTTTCGCCGCCATCATTGGTGCGCTCAATGGTGTTTTAATCTTTTACCCTATAAACGATTTTATTTTCTTTTTTGAAACGGAAGGCGATGACCTACAAAGAAATGCCAGTGCAGCAATCAACTATGCCCTTGAGCAACTTATCGCCTCATTAAAAGGCGAAACCCCCAAGAAAACCTTGTTTTTAGCGCAAGTAGGAGCTGTTTTTGGACTGATTATTGCTTTTATTTATGAAACACTACATCGGCGTTTACAGCGCATTAGTCGCTTAAGTAATGAATTATCCGTTGATTTGCATACACTTATTATGCAAGGTGAAAGCCCCTTACTGGAGTTTAAATCATCATTTCGCTGGGATATGGAGCAGGATAGAATTAACCGTAGCCTGGAAATGGTTATCTTAAAAACATTGGCCGGCTATTTAAACAGCTCAACAGGCGGCACTTTATTAATTGGTGTGGCCGATGACGGTAGTATCATCGGCTTGGAAAAGGACTACCAATCCTTAAAACGCTCCGACCAAGATGGCTATGAGCAAGCCATTATTACTGCAATTTCGACACATTTAGGGGCGGATTTATGTGAGTTTGTTAAAATCCTATTCCATGTCGTAGATGGCAAACATGTTTGCCGCTTAATCGTACTGGCCTCCCCGCGTCCTGTTTTTCTAAACCAAGGTAAAACCCCTAAATTCTATTTACGTACCGGCGGTGGCACCCGAGATTTAAATATACAAGAAGCGGTTGAATTTATTGCACACCGCTGGCACAGATAAACCCTACTTTACTGTATATCTGCCTGCAAATTACTAGCATCCCCTACCGATAAAGTCGTTTGCCAATTGTCTAAAATAGTACGCCCTTCTTTAAAATAACGCACGCTGACCATTGTTTTACCATGCTCTTGGGTAAAAAAAGCACGCTCACCACCACTTTTCGTTGCCGCCGTCCCTCTTGTCCAAGTGTGATCTAAGCATTGACGCACACTCGCAATACCATGTTCATAGCTTTCTCGTGCTTGTTGCTCACCGGCTTTCGCTTGCCAATGACAGATATAAGTCTGCAAACCGGTACTCCACTCCCATACTTGGCAAGCGGTTGCCAATGGAAACACTTGCTCAGCCGTCCATACGTTGACATTAGTTGCGTAACGCGAACTTAAGCGGCGCTTTTTAAACTGCTTAAAACCTTGCTTATGATCTGCAATGACTGCCTCTAATTTCGTACAAGCTTCTTCTTGCGTCAATTCTTTTTTATTTGAATAAGAGCAAGCACTCACCAGCACACTCACTAGCACTCCCCAAAAAATATGCTGCTGTTTTATTACTCTACCCTTCATTACCATACCTTTACTCAACCTATCATTAAAAATGGAACATTGCAGACATGCTATACCTTAAATCATTACCATTGGTTTCCGTACTATCATACTCATTAATAATGCCAAATGTTATCGCCAACCCTTCAAAAAACTCCACATCATGCATCCAGTTAATCTTGGTTACATTTCGAAACTCACTCAAATCCGTCATGCTAGGATAAATATAATTAGAGAATGTAAATTTTTGCTTAGGTGAAATTTGCCATGCCAAATCAGCCCCTAGCATCAGTTCAAAGCTTTGCGTATTTGTCTTGAGGTAAGTACTCGGTATATTCTCATCAAAATCAGCCGGATTATTTGGGTCATCAATTTTCTTACCGAACTCGAAAATACCCGTTCCCGCCATACGTCCGGAAAGCTCCCAATCATCATTTTTAATAAACTGATAACCAGGCCCGATTGCGATCTGCAAACGATGATCCCAATCTCTAAACTCATCCATATCATAGGTTGCCGACATAAAAGCAAACCAAGGTGTATTCTTAAAAAACCAATCTTTTACCAAAACAGCATTTAAGCGTTGCTCAGTCACAGCGTTATCTTCGGAATTATAGAAAAAATAGGTTTTAAAGTCCCAGCGATGCTCATCATTCTCAAATAAAGAGTTAAACCCCATCCGAAACTTGGCATTATTTGTTGAGCCAGAGGCACCTGATATACCCACTTCAAAACTACTATCCCAACCTTTAAACCAACCTGTTCCTAAGAAACCATTAGGCACTTTTTCGCCTTTAGCAAGTTGCACTTTTTCTTGCGCAAGCTCCATTTTCTCAGTCGCTAATTCAATTTTTTCATTAACAGTATCAACTGCCTCTTCAGCCATATCAACCTTATCTGCCGCTGCCGCAAGCACATCATCATCAGCTCCTGCTTCTTTAGCATATCTCAATTGCTTTTTTGCCTGCCTAAGATTTGCCTCTGCTTGTTTTAAATCATCCATTACCTGCTTAAGCTTCTTGTCAGCAACTGCAACAGCAACATTTGCAATGCCTACCTTTTCCGCTATCACAGCATTTTTCTTAATCGTACCAATATCATCGACCGCAACAATCAACGCTTGTTGTGTCGCTTTTAGCTTAGCCTCTGCATCAAGCACTGCTTGCTGAGCCAGTTCTTTATCCTCTATTTCTGCGACTTGCATATTTTTCTGTGCAAGTTGCAGTGCAGCTTTTGCCTTATCCACGTTTTCTCTGGCAACAATGGCTTTTTCTTGCGCGATTTTAACTTCTTTTTCCACTTCTGCCTGTTCAGCAGGAACAGATTCCGTCACAGTCTCCTCTTGCGGCACCGCAACAGGCGGCATGAAAGCAGTATTTTCTTTATTCATATCCTCTAAATTTAAAGTGCTTAAGTTGCCGATTTTGGCCTTATCAACGGTTATTTCACCCAGCACTGCATGGGAAAAAGTCAGCGTTGTATTCGTCTGCCTGATAATCAGTGCATCTAATGAGTCGCCATTAATAAACTGAATTTTTTCTGCATAAGTTGTGATGGGGGCAAATAATAATGCCCCTAGTGCAAAAATAATTTTCTTTTTAATCATAAATAATCGTCATTAATTGATTATTGCTCGCCTTGCAGTGAAAAAGCCGAGTGACTCAACACACGCTCGGCCAAACGGGAAAAGGGCATGCTTTGTATCCAAACAAACCCCGTGCCGGATAAAGTTGCCAACACCATACCTTCACCACCAAAGAACATGCTTTTTAAGCCGCCACTTAACTGAATATCATAATCAATATCACCACTAAAACCGACTAAACAACCTGTATCTAAGCGCAAAGTCTCATTGCGCAATGCTTTACGCACAATCGTGCCTCCCGCATGAATAAACGCCATACCATCACCTCGTAGGCGTTGTAAAATAAAGCCTTCACCACCAAAAAAACCACTGCCTAAGCGTTTTTGAAATGCAATATCCACTTGCGTACCCAGTGCCGCCACCAAAAAAGAGTCTTTTTGACAAATAACTTCTTCACCCAATTCCGCTAAATCCAAAGGAATAATCGACCCTGGAAAAGGTGCTGAAAATGCCACCACTCGCTTTTGCTGACCTTCATTCGTAAAATGCGTCAGCATCACCGACTCCCCGGTCAACAAACGCTTGCCCATACCTAGCAATGTTCCCATCACACCTTGTGCCGAGCCATCTCCCATTTTCGCCTCAAACGCAATATCTTCTTCCAGATAAGTCATGGCTCCCGCTTCAGCAATCACTGTTTCATTCGGGTCTAATTCAACCTCCACCATCTGAATATCATGCCCAATAATTTGATAGTCCACTTCATGGCAACGCATAGTCCTATTCCTTATTCACCAATAGCTCAATTAAAATCTGCTCATAAATTTGTGTCAGCACTTCCAAATCAGCAATACTGACATTTTCATTAATTTTGTGAATACTTGCGTTTAAGGGCCCTAGCTCAATCACTTCAGCGCCTGTTGGCGCAATAAAACGGCCATCAGACGTGCCGCCCCCCGTGTCATCTTGCGTATCATAGCCGGTGATTTGCTTAATGGAGGCATGTGTTGCTTCAATCAAAGCCCCACCGGAGGTTAAAAAAGGATTCCCTGATAAACGCCACGTTAACTCATATTCAAAATCAAATTGATCCAAGATAGCCTGTACGCGCCGCTTTATAGTGGTTTCATCCAATTCAGTACAAAAACGTAAATTAAACTGTAATTCCAGCTCACCCGGAATAATATTTTCCGCGCCCGTACCGGCGTTAATATTAGATACTTGCAAGCTGGTCGGTGGAAAAAATTGATTACCCTGATCCCAGACTTCTTCTGTTAATGCTTTTAAAGCGGGTGCAAAAGTATGGATCGGATTATTGGCAATGTCAGGATAAGCCACATGCCCTTGTATGCCTTTAACCGCTAATTTTGCACACAGCGAACCTCGTCGCCCGACCCGAATAATATCCGCAATTTTTTGGTCACTTGATGGCTCACCTACCAAGCACCAGTCTATTTTTTCATTACGCTGCTCTAAGATTTCTACCACTTTGACCACACCATCCGTTGCCGGCCCTTCTTCATCACTGGTAATCAGCAGTGCAATAGCCCCCTTATGTTCGGGGTACTGACCGACAAAACGCTCAACTGCCGTTACAAAACAGGCAATACCCCCCTTCATATCTGCCGCACCACGCCCATAAAGATGCCCATCACGCATAGTCGGTTCAAATGGCGGCGAATCCCAACGCTCTAATGGCCCGGTAGGAACGACATCAGTATGCCCTAAAAACACAAATAACGGTTTAGCCGTACCACGTTTTAGCCATAGATTTTTGGTGTCATTAAAATCTAATTGCTCAACCTCAAACCCAAGCACTGCTAAACGCTTTGCTAAGAACGCTTGACAACCTGCATCGTCAGGAGTAACTGATACACGGCTAATTAGCTCTTTTAGTAACTCTAAAGTATCGCTCATAATAAAGTTTGGTATGTTTCTGCATTAAAGCCAATAATAAAATCATCACCTGTATCTAACACAGGCCGTTTAATTAAAGTAGGGTGCGCCAAAAATAAAGCTGTCACTTTCTCTGCATTTAAGTCTGTTTTCTGCAACGCATCCAATTGTCGCCAACTGGTACTGCGTTTATTTAACAATATCTCCCAGCCTACTTTGGCTATAAATCGCTGTATTAATAGACTATCTAGCCCCTCGCGACGAAAATCATGCAATTGATAACTTAGCCCATGTTGCTCTAGCCAAATACCCGCTTTTTTGACACTATCACAATTTTTAATGCCATATAAAATATACACACTACTCATAAAGTTAAACCTAAAATTAATCTATGCCTGCCACAATACCACGCAATTTCGCCCTTGCTTTTTCGCTTGATACAAAGCAATATCGGCTCTTTTAATTAACTGATGCCGGCTATCGTCCGCCTGATAACTACTAATGCCAAAACTACACGTTAATTTACCAATTTGAGAAAACGGATACTCAGCAATCAAAACGCGCAATTTCTCTGCCAATAAATAGGAGCTTCCTGCGGTCTGCTCAGGGCAAATAATTAAAAACTCCTCACCGCCCCAGCGCCCAATATCATCTACAGTACGAATATTTTCTTTTAGTAATTGCGCAATATCTTGCAAAACGACATCGCCGACTAAATGTCCGTATCGGTCGTTAATCTCTTTAAAATGGTCAACATCTAATAATATAATGCTAAACGACTGCTGATAACGCTTTGCTAACCGCAACTGCTTGTTAAGTGATTCATCCAGCTTTGCCCGATTCCCTACGTTAGTTAGCACATCCGTGACTGCAAGCCGTTGCAATAAGCTATTATATTTTTTAAGCTGTAAATGACGATATAAGAGGAATAAGAATAATACTGCAACTCCTAACAACACCTGGCGCAGTAAAGTGTAATCCGGCGCCAACTTATATTGAGTTGCCAGCCAACGATTGGTAATGGCTTTACGTTCTGTAGCACTCACACTGGCAATGGCTTTATTAAAAATACCGGCCAATAAAGGCTCATCATTACGCACCCCAATACCGAGTTGCCAAAGATGCTCTAATTTTCCTGAAATTTTAAGCTCACCAATATAATGATGCTGCAAAATATAAGCAATACTCGGCAAAGAGCCGATCATCGCAAATAACTGCTTATTGCTCACTTTATCCAAGCCATCCCGCAAACTATCAACAACAACCAAATTAATGTCAGGGTAACGTAAACGCAATATTTCAGCATAAGCATACCCTTTTTGAATACCGAGCTTTTGGTCTAAAATCGTGGCAATATCCGCAATAAAAATTTGTTCATAGCGTGATGCTAATACTAAAGGGAATCCGATATATGGCTCAGAAAAAGTAAGAAATTTTTCACGCTGTGGCGTACGTGCCACTAAAGAAAAAAAATCACAACGTCGCAGCTTACCCATAGACAATGAATGTGACCAACTATCACTGCGTTGCAAAGCAATTTTTACTCCTATTTTCTCAGCAAATAACTGCATAAAATCTGCACTCATCCCTATATGCCGATTGCCTTCTATTTTTTCAAACGGCATCCAGTCGGGGTCAACACACATTTTAAGCAGTGGTTTATTTTGTAAATACTGCCGCTCCTCCATCGTTAACGGCAAGGCTTGAAATACCTCTGTATCCGCTGCCTCAGCAAAGCCTATAAAACCAAAACCTATCAATCCATTAATCAACAGCAGAATAAAAATACGCATAACACAATCCGCTATAAAGGGCTATGCAATAATTCTTCAATCGTAGGTAATTCTTTATCTTGTCGGCGACATGACTTATAAAAGTCAACAAACTCCATAAACGCCTGCTCTAAATCCTCTAAAATACCCTCTTCATTTTCACGCTCATCGGCTAACACATCAGGCGAATTTAAATATTCTTTTTGTAAAGCAACTTCGCTATTAAGCGCAAGAATGGCATAAATAATCGCATTGCTAGAAAGTGTATCTGTCATAAGTAACCCCTATCACCCTGCATATGGCATAAGCAATCGCCAAATTTGGAGGGCTCAGTTCCCTCCAAAAACGACTGCACCTTAATTAATCACGCAATAATTCATTAATCCCTGTTTTGCTACGTGTTTTTTCATCAACATGCTTAATGATGACCGCACAATATAAGCTATGGCTACCATCTTTAGAGGGCAAATTACCAGACACGACAACAGAACCTGCAGGGACACGACCATAGGTAATTTCCCCTGTCATACGGTTAAAGATTTTAGTACTTTGACCAATATAAACCCCCATAGAAATAACCGAACCTTCTTCAACCACTACGCCTTCAACAATCTCAGAACGCGCACCGATAAAACAGTTATCTTCGATAATAGTAGGGCCAGCTTGCAGTGGCTCTAAAACACCGCCAATGCCCACACCACCGGATAAATGCACATTACTACCAATTTGCGCACAAGAACCTACTGTGACCCAAGTATCTACCATAGTACCGCTACCGACATAAGCACCAATATTGACATAAGAAGGCATTAAAATTGCCCCCGGCGCAACATAAGAACCATGACGAGCCACTGCATTTGGTACGACGCGCACCCCGGCTTCCGCAAAATCTTCCGGCGTATACGAAGCAAATTTAGTTTCTACTTTATCGTAATAACGCGTGGCTCCCCCATCCATCACTCGGTTTTCATTAATGCGAAATGATAATAAAACCGCTTTTTTCAACCATTGGTTAACCACCCACTCACCACTGCTTTTATCTGCAACACGGGCTTTACCTGAATCTAATAAATTAATGGACTCTGCCACTGCCGCACGCACTTCCGCAGAAACTGTTGTCGGTGAAATATCTGCTCGGTCATCAAAGGCTTGATTAATAATCTTTTCTAGTTGTTCCATAGTTTTCTTATACTAAAGTGTTAATAAAATGTTTAATACGCTGCGCGGCCTCAATACACTCCGCCAAAGGAGCGACCAAAGCCATACGCACATGATTCTTACCCGGATTAATGCCCAAAAACTCTCGGGATAAAAAACTGCCAGGTAAAACAGTTATATTTTCTTGTGCAAATAATTTTTGTGCAAATTCGGTATCATCCACCATCGTTTGCAACCACAAATAAAAACTGGCCTCAGGTTGCCGAACAACACACACTTCTGCCAATATTTGAGTGACTGCTGCAAATTTCTCGCGATAGAAATCCCGGTTTTCTCGTACATGCTCTTCATCTTGCCAAGCCGCAATACTGGCATATTGCGTTGGTACCGGCATTGCACAGCCATGATAAGTGCGGTATTGCAAAAATTTTTGCAAAATCTGCGCATCTCCCGCAACAAAGCCCGATCTTAAACCCGGCGCATTAGAACGCTTAGATAAGCTATGAAAAATCACACAATTTTTAAAATCAGTATGCCCCATGGCATAAGCCGACTGCAATAAACCCTGTGGCGGCCTGCTTTCATCGGCATAAATTTCGCTATAACACTCATCAGAAGCAATCACAAAATCATATTGCAATGCCAGTTCAATCAAGCGTTCATGCTCTGCCTGCGCCAGTACAGCCCCCGTCGGGTTGCCCGGCGAACAAATATACAATAATTGACAACGCCGCCACACACTGGCAGGAACGGCAGAAAAATCAGGTAAATACTGATTATCCGCCACCGTATGCAAATAATAAGGCTCAGCACCCGCTAATAACGCCGCCCCTTCATAAATCTGATAAAACGGATTCGGCATCAACACGTACGGCTTCTCTGTGACATCAATAATGCACTGCGCAAAAGCAAACAAAGCCTCTCTCGTACCATTAACCGGCAGTACCTGAGTCTCAGGGTTGATGCTATCAGCCGCTAATTGAAATCGTTTCGTTATCCACGCACTAATTGCCTCTCTTAACTCAGGCAAACCTTTGGTCGTTGGATACTTGCCCAAAGTAGCCATGTTAGCCACCAATGTATCGGTAATCAATGCTGGCGTTGGATGTTTTGGCTCGCCTATCGACAAAGCAATATGCGCCTTATCAATAGGTGGTGCAATGCCCTGTTTTAATTGCACTAACTTTTCAAATGGATAAGGGTGTAATTGCGGTAAATAGGGGTTCATGCAATGTGCCAAATAATAATTTGTTAACCCATTATTCTATCATGAGACTTGACTTATTTTTAATAATCGCAAAAAAAGACCGAAATTCCAACAAACCTTTGCCACACCCACTATACAACTCCTTTATAGAAAATGGCGCCCTTATGAGACTTAAGCGCAAGATGGCGTGCTTTAAGTATCTTTATCAAACTCCTCTGCAACAATACATTGCGATTATATTTTTCCGCCCTCCTACAGTACAATGCATGAAACCAATCATTCTATGGAGTCTATTGTGAAATTTCTGGATGTGAAAACGGATTATGCGTTTAAAAAAGTATTCGGCAGCGAGCAAAGCCATGAGATTCTAATCAGTTTTTTAAATGCACTGATTCGTTTTAATAATGATTTAAAAATTAAAAGCCTAGAAATAGTCGACCCTTATAATATCCCGATGATTAAAGGCATGAAGGAT
>JALSIU010000151.1 GCA_026989715.1 Methylomonas sp. | reverse complement strand
ACAACAATCTCGCGCCGCCCTTAATACCGAGCCTTTAGAAGGCAGTGCTATTTTTGCACCCTTAATAGCCATTCAAGCAATAGATAAACACTATTTTGATACGCAACAGGCCGTATTTTTAGAAATAAAACAAAAAATCATGACGCTTATTAACCAGGAAAAGGCATTACCTCAAATTAAAAGCGTTATCAATCAATGGCATAGTTTTATTCAATCTGAATCTATCTCAATTAAAAATAAAGAGCAGTACAATAGCACTAAGAACCGTATTGCTTTACGCTGTCTATCTAATGGCCGGCGTCTAAAGAAACAAGATAAAATGCAAGAGGCCAAACAATTTTTTAGCTACGGTCTATCCTTAGACCCTATTAAAACGATAAAAAATGCTTTGGAAAAAGAACTCTTATAAAATTTGAAAAGCTCATGAACTCAGTTATTAATTACTTAACAAAAGCGCACCTAACGCCCCCTATTCTATTTGTTCTCTTATTGCTAAATGGCTGTGCAGCTCAGAAACCTATCATACTAGAGCAACCTAGCAACTATCAATTTGTAACCGTACACGAAAATGACTCATTCGCATCATTAGCAGAAAAATACACTGGTTCAGAAGATTTGGCCTGGCGTATTAAAGAGTTTAACAACAGCCAATCACTCGTGACCGGACAACAATTAATCATCCCGCTCAAAGCATTCAACCAAGGTGGTTTAAATGCGAGAGGCCAGCAATTAGTCCCCGTATTAAGTTACCATAACTTCAGCAAAGGTCGCAGTCACAGTAAAATGACCGTATCGGCCAAAAATTTTCGTGCACAACTCAAGTACCTACAAGAAAATCATTACCACGTTCTATCCATGAGTCAATTCATCGAATTTCTCAACTTTGGCCAAATCCCTAAGAAGTCAGTTTTAATTACCATTGATGATGGCTGGAAAAGTAGCTATGACATCGCCTACCCGATACTAAAAGAATTTGGCTATGCCGCCACTTTATTTGTTCCTACCCATTTTATTAAACGACATAACAAACGCGCCATCACATGGGCACAAATCAATGAAATGGTCACGGATAAAACCATTGATATTCAATGCCATACCAAAACACATCGCAACTTAACCAAGCCTGCAAAACATGAATCCATTAATCAGTACTTGCTGAATATTGATAAAGAGCTACTGAACTCAACAAAAACCATCCAACAAAAAATAGGCAAACAACCGGTTGCGCTCGCCTATCCATTTGGCAAAACCAACCCATTAATCATGGCACTGGTTAAAAAGCACGGTTATCAAGCCGCTTTTACGGTCAGAAGAAAAAGCAACCCCTTTTACCAACAAAACTTATTACTAAACCGTACAATGATTTTCGGCAATTTTACGCTCAACCGGTTTAGCAAAAACCTAAAACATTTTGCCGCTAATGAAATTGCACAAGCTGAGCCGATTGACTCACTGCTATCCCTCGCCACTTTAACCGAAAGCAGTCCAGAGGAATTCACCCAAAAACAACAATGGCGTACAGCGTTGCTTGCATGGAAACTACAACGCGATAAATTATTATCACAACAGCAACTCGGCAACATACCGGATAATTTTCAGCAAGCACTGTTAACGGCCAAACAAAATATAGCCATGTTATCCAATAAACTGGAAACGCTTGCTAATACGCATTATCAAAAAGCATTATCTCAACTAGAAACAGGTGCGAAAAAAGCCGCCAAAAAATCACTATTGCAAACACTGCTATTTAACCCAACACACCAAGGCGCACTGGCTTTATTACAAAACAACCTAGGAACACTGAAACCTTTAAGCTATACGGTCACCAAAAACGACACCTTTAAATCCATTGCCACTCAAATCTACCAAGATCCCAATAAAGCCATTTTAATACCATTATTTAATGATGCGATCAAAAGTAAAAAAGACCTACAAGCTGGCATGCAAATCTCCTTACCGGCACTTCCTAAGGGATTTAAAATAAAAAAACCAGTCCTTATAAAAAAGCGTTGCAATGTAGTCCTAAGTAAATCAGCTACCGCACTCGCGAATGATTACTACAACAAGGCAAATGATAATTTTAATCATGACCAAATTTCTAAAGCCACCCAAAATTTAAAAACGGCCATTTGCCTCAATCCGGCTCATCAAGAAGCAAAAGAAATGCTGGAATTACTACAAAGCCTTTAGTAGAGGTACTGCTCAATGAAACGTAACAGAATTGTCGTCTGATGAAGTAGTTTGTTGGATTATAAAACTGTAGCGCTCAAGTGGTTTTGTACAATTTTATTAGGCCACTGCACTTAAATTAAACACCCATCACACAACTTGTGTATGTAGTGCCGCCTTCATATAATTAAATTCCTTTTCAATATAGCGGATGAGCTGTTGCAGTTTTTTATTATTCATGTTTTCTACATGCTTTTCTAAATGATGACAACTAGCGGCTAACTTGGCACCACCCAAATTTGCACTAGCTGCTCTAATACTATGTGCAATTGCTTTTATTTTCGCTTTATCTTGTTGCTCAAAAGCCAGTTGCATGCTTAGTAATTGCTTAGGCGTATTATCCAAAAACAGACGAATAATTTTATTGAGAATATCCTCAGAATGACTCAATTGCCTAATTCTATCTAATGCTGTTTCATCTAAAGATCGCTCACCAACATCTTGCATAACAGGAGTATGCGGTACCACACCATCGTTTTCAATAGCTTGCCGAGATAAATAATTATTTAACACATTGATTAAGTCACGTTGTGTAAAAGGCTTTTTTATATAATCATCCATCCCCGCCTCAAGGCAACGCTGGCGTGCTCCCGTTATTGCATCTGCGGTTAAAGCGATAACAGGGCAAGGAGAAAATCCTTGCTGTGCCTCATGCTCGCGCAATTTTTGCGTTGCTGCATAACCATCTAGTACCGCCATTTGACAATCCATAAAAATCAAATCAAATGGCTGCTTGCTATTGATAACTTTCTCAATAGCCTCTATACCATTAGAAGCCAAACTGACACGGCATTGCAAGCCTGCCAACATCTCCTTGGCCAATTCTTGGTTAACAGGATTATCCTCAACCACTAAAATATGTGCATTCGTATAATCATTTTGCACTCTTAGCTTTGGCTTAGCAACACGATAACCGGTACCCGCTACTGCATTAATTAGTTGTTCAACATGATAAGGCTGTGACAAATATTGAATGTCTTTATCATCCAAATTAATAGACTGCTGCCCCCAAAGAACAATAGACAAAGCATCTAGCTCAACAATATTTGCCACACGA
>JALSIU010000150.1 GCA_026989715.1 Methylomonas sp. | reverse complement strand
TACTACACGACACCATCACGTCAGGAAAGAAATAGGCATCAACCGACTCTATACGCAATTTCATATCAGAAATATACGTTTGACAGGGCGTACCGCGTAAATGCTGTTTTAATATCGCCGCTATATTTAAGCTAACCACAACATGTTCACGGCGAGCCCCTCCCATAGCAAAAACGTCTCCTTGATAATATTCGTATTTATCTTCTTGCAATTCTTCCCAAGCAAGATAATCCGCTCCGCTAAAAACTGATATTTCGGCAGTTTGCATCGTGTTAAACCTGATATAAATGAATAATATTAAGCCAAGTTATTACAGGCTAAGCACCCTTAACCTGTAATATTTACAAGCCTTTCAATACGACAAAAGAGCCTTACGCCGTATAAGTTGTTGAAGCCATTTTACCACCTGTACCCGTCCAATCCGTATGGAAAAACTCACCACGGGGCTTATCTAAACGCTCATACGTATGTGCTCCAAAGTAATCCCGTTGTGCTTGCAATAAATTAGCCGGCAAACGTGCGCTACGATAGCCATCATAATAAGCCAGTGCTGAAGCAAATGCAGGTGTTGGCACACCTAATTGCACACCTAAAACAACCGCATCACGCCAGCCTTGGTCTGCTGTGATAATCGCATCTTTAAAATAATCAGCGAGTAACAAGTTATCTAACTCAGGGTCAGCATCGTAAGCATCTTTAATATCATTTAAAAATTGGCTACGAATAATACAACCACCACGCCACATCAGTGCAATACCACCGTAGTTTAATTTCCAACCATATTCTTTTTCTGCAAAACGCATTAAACCAAAGCCTTGTGCATAAGAGATGATTTTGGCAGCATATACCGCATCACCAATGGCTTTAATGGTTGCCGCTTTATCACCGGAGAATTTTGTATTCGCTTGTGGCAAGATTTTTGATGCTCTCACACGCTCTTCTTTTTGCGCCGATAAGCAACGTGCAAAAACTGACTCAGCAATCAAGGTTAATGGCGCGCCTAAATCCAGCGCATTAATACCTGTCCATTTACCTGTACCTTTTTGGCCAGCCGTATCTAAGATTTTATCAACTAAAGGCGCACCATCTTCGTCTTTATAGCCCAGAATATTCGTGGTGATTTCAATTAAGTAAGAATTTAAAACCCCTTTATTCCACTCAGCAAAAATACTTTGAATTTCTTCCGCACCTAAGCCTAAGCCCTCAGATAATAATTGATACGCTTCACAAATGATTTGCATATCACCATATTCAATACCGTTATGCACCATTTTCACATAGTGTCCAGCACCTTGCTCACCGACCCACTGACAACAAGGCTCATCATCCACTTTCGCCGCAATCGCTTGAAAAATAGGCTTAACCGTTTCCCATGCGTCTTTATTACCGCCCGGCATAATAGAAGGCCCATTACGCGCGCCTTCTTCGCCACCTGAAACACCGGAGCCAACATACAAAATACCATGCTCTGCTAAGGCATCCGTACGACGATTAGAATCTGTATATAAAGAGTTACCACCATCAATGATGATGTCACCTTTTGATAATAGCGGCGTTAATTTATCAATATACTGATCAACCACCTCACCCGCTTTAACCATTAGCATCACAACACGCGGGCTTTGTAAACTATCGACTAATTCTTCCAAAGAAAAAGCGCCGGTAATTTGTGTATCTTTTGCAGGGCCTGCCAGAAAATCATCCGTTTTTCCTCTAGAACGATTATGAACTGCGACTTTAAAGCCGTGATCATTCATATTTAAGACCAAATTTTGTCCCATAACCGCTAGGCCAATTAACCCAATATCCGCTTTCATTTTTTGCTCACTTAAATTATTAATAACAACAGAGTGTGACTATTTTCATCATATTCTTCGCAGGTGCATAGAAACGGCATTTTCTAGCATTGATTAATGAGATAATATTAAACTCACCTGCTTAAAATACCCATCGCACACACAAAGTACCGCTAATATACAGCAAAATACACTTGCCGGCATGGCAAATTAAGCCTTAAATGAGCACCTGCTTATATTAAGCCCTCTTAAAGAAAAAACAAAAGAAAAACAACTGCTTTACGCACTACGAAGGTGCATTGTTCTCTATGCATAACATCGTTAACCACACAAATTTTTCTCTTTGGTATTTTACCCATCCGTAAATAGCACCAAAATAGTGCAAAACAAGAAAGCCCTATTTTCCCCCGATACCAGCCAAATACCGCCGACATCCAGCACTCATCGCCATACAACAGCCACTGATTACATGCTTAATGTACAAAAATTCAAATCCATAACGCTATCACACACCACCGCACCAAAAATATTATCAGGTAACACCAAGGCCTCAATGTGCCACTGCGCCGCTGCAAAACAATGTTCAGGCACTGATAAAAAAGTTTTAAAGCCATTAGGATTGACCACACACTGATTTAAACCAAGGGTAATTCCCTGCCCAACGGCCTTAACAAAGGCTTCTTTTTTTACCCAAAATTGATAAAAGGCATGCCCACGCACTGATGTATCTAAAGCATACCAATAATCAGCCTCTTGCTGTGCAAAGCACTTTTTTACCAAGCCATCCCAAGTATTGCGTACCTTATAACACTCAATATCAACCCCTAAACGACATTGCTGGCCAATGGCAATCGCCAAGCAATCCCCCGTATGTGACATATTAAAACTAAGCTCCGGAAAATCAGCCAAATACGGCTTGCCATATTGTGCCTGCACAATACGCAACTGAGCAGCCGGCTCCGCCACATACGTAGCCAGCAATTCCCGCAATATGCCATGACAAATAATATAACGCTGCTTGAGTTCATCAAATTTGAAGCGACTGGCCATTTGTTGCTCGTCTTTATCAAGCAAGGCAAAATAGTCCGCCAACTGCGGAGTGCGGCTGAGTACAGTATCGGTAAAAAAAACATCTATTGTCGTATCAGTCATGAATCTGACGCACACTCGCCCAACCGACACCACGGGAGTCACTCGCCGCCGATAAATTCCCCTGCTTATCTAACTGCACGGCCTGCATATTGCCATAATGATAACTTTGCTTAAGCTGATGCCCCAAAGCTTGTAAAGCCGCTATTTCCTTTGCCGTTAAACCTTCGCGCTCATATAAAATCTGGTCAGGTAAATATTGATGATGGAAACGCCGGACTTGCACCCAAGATGCAGGCGGGCTTCCTGCAGCAAAATCTAATGCTGCCAACAAGACCATCGAAATAATACGACTTCCTCCCGGCGTTCCCAAAACGGCAATATTGCCATCTTGCTCTAAGA
>JALSIU010000149.1 GCA_026989715.1 Methylomonas sp. | reverse complement strand
CCCATTAAGGTCAAGACCCCTAGGTTAATCATAAACACAAAGTTTTGTTTACTTTTTGCACTGGACAGCATGGCTTCCGCTTGTCTTTTGTAAAAGCCGCTGGCTTTACTTAATGAATCTAACAATGGCGGGGAAAGTTTAAAAAATAACTGATCAAATTGGGCGCGTTTACTTTGCAATTCATCAATAGGTGTGTGCTGTAGGTCGCGCAGTAGTGTGGTGTAATCACGCATGCGCGCATCTAGTGAGTTATCACCATCGAGGTATAGTTTTTTGAGGTCATCGTCTAGCAAGCCTTGCACTTGAACGATACGTGAACCTTCGCGAATAAAGCGGTCGCCACTTTTTAAAGATTGATGAATCTCTTTTAAACGCGATACTTTTTTGGACATCTGCCCTTTGGCTTCACGAATAGATTGCTCATTATCGGAAGAAAGAAGCTCGGTGGCATAAAAATTGATTGCTTGAACGAGTTGTCCTTGTTCGGTACTTAGTTGGATTAGGGTGGCATTACCTTCTTGATTTTTTAAATCATAAATAACAATTAGGTAAGATACACCGATGGTCAGAGCTAAAATAAATAGTACGGTGGTGTATTGGTCAAGAATAGAGCTTGTAAAACGCCGAAATAGCTCTTTTATCTGTCTTTCTTTGTCTTTGCTTTTGCGCAGTATCTCTTTCACTGTTTTTCTCTTTTATTATTTTTATTATGGGTGATGTTTTTTTGGTAACTGATATAAAGGGAGTTAGGGCGGTAAATACAACATAAATAGCCAATTTTCTGAAATTAAGTGTTTGTTATTCATTGGGATATTTTGGTTGATTGATATAATAAAGTTTGATTTATTTTCTTAAGAGGTTTTTGATAGTAAAGAAACCTAACCTTAAAGTGTAGCGAGTAAATTTTTAAATGCAAAAAAACAGACCAAAAAACTGGGTTATTAACCTTTTTAAAATTAATGTTTTGTGCTTTTTGGGCGCGGTTTTTTTAAAGCTTATACGCGTTTTGCCGTTATAATCTTTGCTAATGCTGTTAATAGTGAGGTATTGATTTGAAAGTCGCGATTATTCCGGCGCGGGGGGGGAGCAAACGCATTCCGCGTAAAAATATAAAGTTATTTTGTGGTAAGCCCATGCTTGCCTATGCCATAGAAACTGCAAAATCGAGTCGCTTATTTGATAGAATCATCGTTTCAACGGAAGACGAGGCTATTGCCGCCGTTGCTAATCAGTATGGTGCAGAAACGCCCTTTATGCGCTCACAGGCGTTAGCAGATGACTTTACCAATACGCATGCCGTCTTGGTGGATGCCATAAAACAACTTACGGCGATGGGCGATAAACCGACCGCTGTCTGTTGCCTTTATGCGACAACTCCTTTTTTGCAGGCAAAGTATTTGCAAGAGGGGTACGAGAAATTAATGCAGCATAATAGTTCCTTTGCCTTTTCGGTCACGACGTTTCCTTTTCCCGTGCAACGCGCCATTCGCATAACAGAGAATGAAAGGGTGGAGGCTTTGCACCCTGAGAATAATTTTGTGCGCTCACAAGATTTGGAAGAGGTTTATCATGATGCCGGTCAATTTTATTGGGGAACGGTGGAGGCTTTTTTGGCAGAGCGTGTCATTTTTTCACAGGCATCCGTGCCTGTCATTTTACCACGCCATTTAGTACAAGATATTGATACGCCTGAAGATTGGGTGCGAGCCGGTTATATGTATAAAGCAATGCAATTACAAGATAATGAATGATATAAATTATAAAACAGAGCAAGAGCAGTTTTGGAGTGGTGAGTTTGGTGATGCTTATGTCGATAGAAATGTGGGGGAGGACTTACTGGAAAGTAATACCGCATTTTTTGCCAAAATCTTTGCTCAAACCGGACCTATGGATTCCATTCTTGAATTGGGAGCCAATAGAGGCATCAATTTGCAGGCAATTAAACGCTTATTGCCGAATGTGCAGTTAGAGGCGGTCGAAATTAATAAGACAGCTTATGAGTTATTGCGACAATGGGGCGGGTGTGTGCGGGTTTATCATCAGTCGGCACTAGAATTTTCGGCACCTCAGCCCTATGATTTATCAATGGTCAAAGGGGTGTTGATTCATATTCATCCTGACTATTTAGATAAAATGTACGATGTCTTATATCAGTCTAGCAAGCGTTGGATTTTAATTGCAGAATATTATAATCCCACGCCTGTCGAAATAGCGTATCGAGGTCATGCAGAGCGTTTGTTTAAGCGTGATTTTGCGGGAGAGTTAATGGATCGTTATCCTGATTTAAGGCTTGTCGATTATGGCTTTGTGTGGCATCGGGATGCTCGCTATCCATTGGGGGATACCACCTGGTTTTTAATGGAAAAGTCTATTTAGTTTATTGCGATGATGCATATCTGCTTTGATTGCTGTTTTAGGCGAGTTTAAGTGCATTTTGTTTTTAGAGCTGATGCCTCGTTAGCAATGGGCATTGGGCATGTGATGCGCTGTTTGGCACTGGCTAATGGCTTGCGTGCGCAGGGGCAGCAAGTGAGTTTTATGTGTCAAAATCGTCCCGGTAATCTGATTGAAGCCATTGAGCGTCAAGGTTTTTTTGTTTTTGTAATAAGTCCTATTGTTCAGAGTACTATTGAGCCGGTCGATGAGCTTGTGCATGCGCATTGGCTAGGCATGCCTCAACATGCCGATGCTGCAATCTGTGCAGAATATTTACGAACGGTACAGCCGGATTGGGTAATTGTCGATCATTACGCGCTGGATTATCGTTGGCAAGTTTTGTTGCAGCCATATTATAAACGATTAATGGTTATTGATGATTTAGCCGATAGGCGGCATAGTGGCCAGTTATTATTAGATCAAACTTATGGCAGAGTGCTGGAGGATTACCGAGGACTGGTTCCTGCTGATTGTCGTTTATTATTGACGGCCGAGTATGCTTTATTGCGCCCGGAATTTGTCCAATGGCGCGATAAAAGCCGGCAACGCCGTCATTTTCCCGTTCTGCAGAAAATGTTGATTACTTTAGGCGGGGTAGACAAAGACAATATCACAGGGCAAGTATTAGCTGCGTTAAGGGCGTGTGTTTTACCTGAGCAGTTGACGATTGATGTGGTATTAGGGGAAACCGCGCCGCATTTGGCGGCAGTACGGCAAATGGCCGCGAGTATGCAAAATAGGACAGACGTTAAAGTGAATGTTGATAATATGGCCGAGTTAATGGCAATGAGTGATATTGCCATTGGTGCGGCAGGTGCCACAACATGGGAGCGTTGTTGTTTAGGTGTGCCGACGGCGAC
>JALSIU010000148.1 GCA_026989715.1 Methylomonas sp. | reverse complement strand
CCTTATGCTAGACAGCGAAACAAAACCGTAGCATTACATTTCAGCATTTCGCTTAAGAGAGGTCGTAATGAAATTCATTCACACCGTTCATGATTATGATGTCAAACTGTTTGTTAACCTTATCAACTCAAAGTCTTACCACGCTTTATCAAAACTAGCACGCTTTATTTCCCGAACCGGCGATGGGCATTTATACCTATTGCTAATGTGGTCCATTTACATGACAGAAGGCGCATCCAGCCCCTTTTTAAACGCCCTGCTTCTGGCTTTTTGCATTGAAAGACCCCTCTATTTTCTCTTAAAAAATAGCTTCAAGCGCAACCGGCCACAACATAGCATCAAAGGCTATAAAAGTTTAGTCACGCCATCCGATCAATTCAGCTTTCCCTCCGGCCATACATCAGCGGCCTTTATGGTAGCTAATATCGCATCTTTTTTTATACCTGCATTATTTTTTCCCTTATTCATTTGGGCATTATGCGTTGCCATCTCCCGAGTTGTGCTAGGCGTACATTTCCCAACAGACACCCTCATAGGAATGCTGTTAGGTATAAGCGTTTCAATTTATAGTTTAACCAAGGTAGTTATATGAAAATTTTTTATGGTGTACAAGGCACCGGAAACGGCCACATTACCCGCGCACGGGTCATGGCAAAAGCATTATCAGAAGAAGGTATTGAGGTTGATTTTCTCTTTACCGGCCGCCCTGCAGATAAATACTTTGATATGGAAATTTTTAATGATTATCAGCACCGCGAAGGTTTAACCTTTAGTGTAGAAAGCGGCAATGTCAGCTACTTCAAAACCGCCTTGCAAGCCAAACCAATCACCTTTTTACAAGATGTTAAAAATCTTGATTTAGAGGGTTATGACTTAATCATTAGTGATTTCGAACCGGTCACCGCGTGGGCGGCTAAAAGACAAAACAAGCCGGTTCTGGGCATCGGCCACCAATATGCCTTTAAATATGATGTGCCACGTAGCGGCACCGACCCATTAGCCGAAATGTTTATGAAATATTTTGCCCCCGTCACCCAAGGAATCGGCCTGCACTGGTATCATTTTAATCAGCCCATTCTACCGCCGATTATCGAGCTATCACAGGCCACTGATAACAGCGAAGAAAATAGAATTTTAGTGTATTTACCATTTGAGACACCTGAAAATATTATGCACTGCTTATCACAATTTTCTGCTTATCAATTTCATGTTTACTCCCCGACTCCCTTTAATAGCGAGCATGCACATATTATCTACCACCCGCTATCACGCGAAAGTTTCCAGCAAGACTTACAGTTGTGTAGTGGCATTATCAGTAATTCCGGGTTTGAACTGGCCAGCGAAGCCTTGCAATCCGGCAAAAAAATTCTAGCCAAACCCCTGCACTCCCAAATGGAGCAAATTTCCAACGCCAGTGCCTTAGAGCAATTAGGCTATGGCACAACGATGCATGACTTAGAGATAGAAACGATTGCGCAATGGCTAAATGATTCCCAGCGCATCAAAATCACCTACCCCAATGTCGCAAAAATCATTACGCGCTGGATTAAACAAGGCATGCCGGAAATAACACAAGATTTTATTAATGAAATCTGGGCAGAGGTAGATGTTATCAAACTGTAACACCTCATTGCTCAACCTATAGCCACAAATTGAAAGCAGTGTATCCCCTTTAAAACCCAGAAGCTCAGCAATACTCACCTTTCCGCCTCCTTTCAACACACATAAAATAAAATGCAATAATTACCCATATTTTTAGGGTGATTGTTGCATTTTTACGCGCACCTACCCTTTTTTTTAAATTTGATGCATTATGCCCCCGTTCTTACACTAAAATGCAATATGAGGTATTATGCGTTCTAAGCTAACTACAAAACGGCTCTATTGATACGCCTTAGCCGCCTTAAAGTAATGGGGAATTCTTGTGTTTTATAAAAAAAAGATAGAGGCCTTACAACAGGCGCATTTAAGAGATATGCACACACTACAAGCTGAAAATGAAGCATTGCAAAATAAGATTGACTTGCTAGAAAAAGACTTAAAAACCAGAGAACTAGCGATTGAAAAAACTGAGCTTAAAGGTGATATGCTAGAACTGACACTGAATAGTTACAGCGATGGCATGAACTTTCTACAAAATGCCATTGATGATAATTTATCCATGTTATCTGGCATTAACACGCTGAATGAAAAAACGGTCACCCTGATTGATGACCTATCCAGCCAAACTACTCAAATTTCCAGCTCTATAGAAAGCATTCAAGGATACACCCATCGCCTAAATGATAATTCGGCTTCACTAAATGAAAGCGTTAAATCCATTAACGATATTATCAATCTTATTAAAGGCATTTCAGACCAAACTAACCTACTAGCCCTCAATGCAGCAATTGAAGCAGCACGAGCAGGCGAACATGGCCGAGGGTTTGCCGTTGTTTCTGATGAAGTACGCAAACTGGCGTTGCACACTCAAAATGCAACACAAGAAGTAGAAGTCAATATCAATGCCTTAAAAGAAAGCTCAAAGAGCATGACCGAAATAAGCCAAATATTTACGAACGAATCAAGCACCATTATGGCGAATGTGAGTACCTTTGCAAACTCACTCACAGAGATATCAAATTACTCACATGACATCACAAGCAAAACCGTGCATGTTACCAATTCAACCAGTATCAGCATTGGCAAAATAGACCATATTTGTTTAAAAATTGAAGGGTATAACAGCTTTCTAGATCAAAATAATCGCAATATCATCGGACACAATAGTTGCCGCTTTGGGCAATGGTTTAACAGTGCCGCAAAAACAATATTATCAGACAAGCAGTTAGACATTAATACGATTGCAACAGAGCATAAAAAAGTACACTCAGGACTGCAAGCTGCTGTGTCTATTTTTACAGATGCAACTCAAGATAACCATAAAGGTATTGAGATTATGAGAGAGGTTGAAGTCGCAAGCAAAAAAAGCTTCGAGCTACTGTTAAGTCTTGTTAAAAAGTCGATAACTCGTTAAATATAGCGAAAATTGGCTTAAAGCCTGCCAGGCAAGGAGGGTAATGATTCCACCGATTCCCACGCCAAAGGTAGCCTGAAATTTAATTATACATGCAAATAAATACAGTCGCTAAGCCCGTCTTTTTGTCGGTATAACGGTTGCACCATTTTTTAAACCATGCAAATAATCCGCTCATGCCTGTATCATTTAAGCGGTAAGGTTTATCTTTGGGGGCGTGATGCTTTTATTGTTAAGTCAGACTTTATACGTTCTGTAGCCATAAAATGTAGTAACTTTTGCTTAGTT
>JALSIU010000147.1 GCA_026989715.1 Methylomonas sp. | reverse complement strand
CCGAATAAAATTGGCTTCTCCTTCTTTCATGGAGATAGAGTTAACGATGCCTTTTCCTTGAATGCATTTTAAGCCTGCTTCGATAATGTCCCATTTTGAAGAGTCAATCATAATGGGTACTTTGGAAATGTCAGGTTCGGAAGCGATGAGGTTGAGGAAGTGTATCATCGCCTCTTTGGATTCCAACATGCCTTCATCCATGTTTATATCAATAATTTGTGCGCCATTAATCACTTGTTCGCGGGCGACATCTAGTGCGGTATCGTAATCTTCTTCGACAATAAGTCGTTTAAAACGCGCAGAGCCTGTGACGTTGGTGCGCTCCCCGACGTTAACAAATAATGAATCGGAGCCAATGGAGAAGGGTTCTAGGCCTGCTAGTTGGCAACGTGTTTCTATGTTGGGTATTTGTCTGGGCTGATAGGGGCTGACGGCTTCGATAATGGCTTTGATATAGTCGGGTGAGGTACCGCAACACCCGCCAATAATATTTAAATAACCATTTTTTGCCCAATCGGCAATTTCAGCGGCCATATCTTCAGGAAGTTCGTCATATTCACCGAACTCATTCGGCAAACCTGCATTCGGATGGGCAGAAATATGGGTATCGACATGATCGGATAGTTCGGCAACATATTGACGCATTTCTTGTGCACCTAAGGCACAGTTAAAGCCAATAGAAATAGGTTTGATATGTTTGAGTGAGTTCCAAAATGCAAGTGCAGTTTGTCCTGAGAGTGTGCGGCCTGAGGCATCGGTAATCGTGCCTGAAATCATGACGGGCAACTCGATATTCTGTGTTTGAAAATATTGATCGATAGCAAAGATGGCTGCTTTGGCATTTAGCGTATCAAAGACGGTTTCAATCAGTAAAATATCGGCTCCGCCATCCACAAGTCCACGCACGGCCTCGCTATAGGCTTCAACTAATTGGTCAAAGCTGATATTGCGAAAGGCTGGGGCATTGACATCGGGCGACATGGAGGCCGTTCGGTTGGTAGGTCCTAAAGTCCCTGCAACAAAGCGTGGTTTAGCTGGGTTTGTTTGGCTTGCTTCTGTCGCTGCTTGTTTGGCAATCTTGGCAGATTCAAAATTAATTTCATAGGCTAAGGACTCCATGTTGTAATCAGCCATGGCAATGGTTGTGGCATTGAAGGTATTGGTTTCAATAATGTCGCAACCAGCCTCTAAATAGGCCTTATGGATGGCTTTAATGATATCGGGTTGGGTCAGCGATAATAAATCATTATTGCCTTTTAGGTCTGATTCCCAGTCTTTAAATCGTTCGCCTCTATAGTCCTGTTCTTCAAGGCTGTAGCCTTGAATCATGGTGCCCATTGCGCCATCTAAAAATAAAATTCGTTGGGCAAGTTGTTGGCATAAAAAATCTTTTTTATTCATAGAAGTCACTTAAAGATGTTGCTAAATAGGTCGGGAAATGGTTTACTTGACTGCGAGTATATAATTATTTTCTAATGTTCTGAAGGGGGTGTAAAAATGTCTAAGCCTACTCTTATACAGGTTGTTCAGAGTGTATTAGCAGCTGCGATTGGCGTACAAAGTAAAGCGAATCGACAAAGAGACTTTGAACAAGGTTCATTGCCGAGCTACTTAATTATTGGTGCGATTATGACGATATTATTTATCTTGACATTAGTCACTATTATATCGTTTATCGTTTAGCTATAAAATAAAAAAGCCTAGGTATTTACCGTTCGCGTTGTTACGGCGGTGCGAATGATATGCCTAGGCTTTATGAATTTATTTAGGCGTATAGCGTTATATTTTTTAGTTGGTTTTGAAGCTATTGGCAATACCGATAAAGACCTCTTTTATGCCACTAACAAGGTTGCTTGCTGTGATTTCTTCTTTAACGATATATTTAGTTCTTACTAAGGCAACTGATAATAAACCCATGAATAATGGGAAAATCTCAAATAGCACACCTAGTACTGAGCCAAAAAAACCATCTTGAATGCCGCCGCCATCTTTTCTATCACCGATATCAGTTAAGTCACGATCATATTCCCCGCCTACATCACTACCTAGCCCATCAATAATAAAGATATTGATATTGTAGAATAACATTTGTACGACAAAAAATAGTACGGCTGCGCCTGCGGCCCATAGTACTGCTTGCCCTGTTTTCGCTTGTAATGCCGTTCTGTATACCCAAATGGCAACTAGTATAGTTAACACTCCACCAAACATATTTGACCCCTTATTTTAATTGTTTGTATAAAAAAATCTGAAGAGCTCAACACTTCACGCAATTTTTTATATTATTTTCTATGTGTGAAATCACCAATTATCATTATCATGGATAATTAATGATTAATACTGAGCACTCTATGTAGCATTATAAACAGCTATACTTTATTATGACAATTAATCATCAAAATATCTGGGTTGTTTTTGTTATTCTGCCGCCGCTTGTGTTGATTTAGAGGGGGGGAGGCTTACCTTAATTTTTTTGTAAATTATAGGTGTATGTTAGCTTTCTTTGCATCGGTATTTTATGCTATTAAAAAATAGGTAAAATAACATACATTTAGTATGGTTATTGTGCTCTTAATGTGTGCTTAATGAATAAAATCAATATTATCTGTGTCGTGCAAGTTAATAAAAATCTTGACTTAAATAATACATCGAGTATCATATGAAGTTCATTTGCTGACATGTCGATGGCAGTAATCAATTATAATAATCACAAAAGGTAGGACACTCATGGGTGCAATCTTAGATGTTACTGAAATGTTAAAAGAGCCTGCGGGCATGGCTGTTGCGGCTGTTGTTATTGCTGTAGGCTATTTCTTCGTAAAATGGGTTTTCGCTGAGCCTGAAGACGAAGAGTAAGTAATTCGCTTTTTTAAGCTATTACTAAAGGCCCGCTGGCTTTAACTTGCGGGCTTTTTTATGCTTAATGGAAAGTGTTTTCGCTTAGATAGGCATATTCCATTATAATTTGTAGCATTTTTATCATACGCGTGAGTATAAAATGCTAAGCATGCTTTCTAATATTGTTGCGCACTATCATCAGCGCACTGCACCTGCCTTTATTATTGGCATTTTTCGTATGTTGTACGGAATAGTTGCCTTTCAAGAAATTCTTTTTTTACTGTACTTTAATCACCTGATATTTGACCCTGTTCCGTACATTGATGTGGAGTTTCCTATGATTCCATTATTTTTGTGTCTTTGGGCGGCGGTGGCTGTTTTTTTAATAGTGGGATACCGCAGTCAGTTTTCAATTATTGCCAATTATCTTTTTTGGATTGTGTTTGTGAATTTTACACCGATGCAACGCGATTTTGATGGTGGCTT
>JALSIU010000146.1 GCA_026989715.1 Methylomonas sp. | reverse complement strand
TTACCAATATGAGTATCAATACAGATATTTGTTTTGATATGACGAGTCAATTAGGCGGCTTAACTTCTATTCCTGGGGTATTAACGATTACTCCGCCGGTGACAGCTAGTTTTGTCGGATCCTCAAATATAAGTACGGTAGATGATTGTTTTGCATCAGGTGCTATTTCGATAACGGATATTGTGACAGAGGAGACTTGGATATTAACGAATGGCTCATATGTGAAGATTAATTAAGGTTTTGCTATACTTGCCGCAACCATTGCGGTTGCGGCGAATTACTGAGAAGTGCTTAACGCTTATCCATATGTAGCTTTAATTCTTTGGGCAAGGTAAAAACAACTTTCTCTTCTATGCCTTGAATCTCGGTGGCCGTTTCGCCGCCCCAGTCTTGCAATTGTTTAATAACAGCTTGTACCAGTACTTCGGGTGCGGATGCGCCAGCCGTTACGCCGACAACATTGACGTTATTGAACCAGTCTTGTCGCATATCTTCTGCGGTATCAATCAGGTGCGCCGGTTTGCCTAATTGTTCTGCAATTTCGCGGAGTCGATTTGAATTAGAGCTATTAGGAGAGCCGACAACCAAAATAATATCAGCCGTTTCCGCTAGGTCATGTACGGCATCTTGGCGATTTTGGGTGGCGTAACAAATATCATCTTTCTTTTGTTCTTGAATATGAGGGAAGTGCTCATGTAAGGCATCGACCATAACACTGGTATCTGTCATAGATAGTGTTGTTTGTGTCACATAAGCTAAGTTTTCAGGGTTATTAACCTTAATGTTTTTAACATCTTCCGGGGTTTCTACCAGATAGATGGCACCATTTTCAGTGCATTTTTCATATTGCCCCATCGTACCTTCAACTTCAGGGTGGCCTGCATGACCAATGAGGAATACTTCTCGGTCAGCTTGGGCATGTTTTGCAACTTGTATATGAACTTTAGTCACTAAGGGGCAAGTTGCATCAAAGACGGTTAAATTTCTTTCTATTGCTTCTTTTTGTACTTTTTTGGAAACGCCGTGCGCGCTAAAAATAAGATAAGAGCCTTCAGGGACATCGGCTAGCTCTTCGATAAAAATAGCCCCTTTTTCGCGCAGGCCTTCGACAACCGTGCGATTATGCACGACCTCATGACGAACATAAATTGGTGCGCCAAAGGCTTCAAGTGCGCGATCAACAATTTCAATAGCCCGGTCTACGCCGGCACAAAAACCTCTAGGGTTGGCAAGTTGAATTTTCATAGTCATAATTTAAATTAATGCGTTTTCAGAAACAATAATACCGTCATTATCGGCATAGAGATAATGCTCTGGTTTGAAGTGGATGCCGGCAAACGTAACCGTACAGTTAAGATCGCCTGTGCCTTTTTTATGGCTTTTTAATGGGTGGGTGTGTAAAGCGCGAATACCAATGGGGAGTTGGTTAATTGTGGCACTATCGCGTAAACAGCCATAGATAATAATGCCTTGCCAGCCATTTTGATAGGCGATTGTCGCTAAATCATCACCGAGCAAGGCGCAGCGATGTGAGCCGCCTCCATCAATCACTAAAATGCGCTGCGTAACTTTTTGCGTTAGTACGTTGCGAATGATGACATTATCTTCAAATACTTTGGCAGTGCTGATTTTTCCGGAAAAACAATGCTGTGCGCCAAATGTTTGAAAAATAGGTTCGGCAATCTGAAAGTTGTTAGATGTAGAATGCTGGTCGCAGAGGTCGGCTGTGGTAAAGGTCATGAAATAAAAAACTGTAATTTAAGTAATGCTAAGGTGTTAAGAATTCAATCCTATCCTATTCCAAATCTGGGATAGGATTGCATTTTTATTTCTTATTATTTTCTTAATCGGCATCAGGTGCTTTGCAAGTAGATATGCCAAGTGGTAAATAAGCAGGGCACCAGTTAATCAATGCGGTGGCTAAAGGGATAATGCCTAAAGCACCCCACCAAGATTGCATGAACGCACCTACACCTATAATAGTGATACCTGCAGCTATTCTAATTTTTTTATCAAGTCCGCCAACATTTGCTTGCATAATAGTTCCTTGTTAAAAATATCGTGATAATAAGCCCAGATTATTTTGAAAAGAGGGCATAGGGATTCTAACTTCGTAGCCTCCGCCAGATGCTTCTTGCATTTCATGTCCTTGTAAGTCTTCCATGCGTTCTACGATAATATCATGATTCCCATCGGGGTGTATAAACTCCAGTTTATCTCCTACCGAAAATTTATTTTTGACCAAAATTTCAGCCATACCCGTTGTGGTATCATAGCTCCTAATTTCGCCACAAAACTGTTGTTGATGACTTTTAGAGTACCCTGTGATGTAGTTTTGGTGCTCATGGGTATGGTGGCGTTGATAGAATCCATCGGTATAGCCGCGATTTGCTAAGTTTTCTAATACGCCAATTAGCTCAGGTTGAAAGTCTTTGCCTGCTAGTGCATCGTTAATGGCTTGTTTATAAGCTTGTGCTGTGCGTGCAACATAATAATGTGATTTAGTACGGCCTTCAATCTTTAAACTATCCACGCCAATTTCTACCAAGCGATGTACATGCTCAATGGCGCGTAAATCTTTGGAGTTCATTATGTAAGTACCATGTTCATCTTCTGAGATGGGGAGTAATTCGCCCGGCCGACCTTCTTCTTCCAGAAAATAGGTTTCATCGGCTAATGGATGGCGTTCAGCCCCCCCGCAACTGGCATTGCTGGTATTTAAATCATGCATTGATAAGGAGCCGCCATCTAAAACAAGGTCGCCTTCTGCATTTTCATGTGCGGGTTTGGTGTCATATTTCCATCGGCAAGAATTGGTACAAGTGCCTTGATTGGGGTCGCGATGGTTAAAGTAGCCGGATAATAAACAACGCCCTGAGTAAGCAATGCAGAGTGCGCCATGCACAAAAACCTCTAGCTCCATATCGGGGCACTCTTGGCGAATTTCAGCAATTTCATCCAATGATAATTCGCGTGATAGGATAATGCGTTCAACCCCCATTTTTTGCCAAAATTTGACAGTGGCAAAGTTAACGGTATTAGCTTGTACGGAAAGATGAATGGGCATCTCCGGCCATGTTTCTCGGGTCATCATAATTAAGCCGGGGTCTGCCATGATAAGTGCGTCAGGTTGCATGGCAACAATGGGGGCAATGTCACTAATAAAGCTTTTGACCTTAGTATTATGTGGGATGACATTGGTTGCCAAGAAGAATTTCTTGCCGAGTGCATGTGCCTCTGCAATACCTTTGGCAAGATTTTCATCCAGAAAATCGTTATTGCGTACACGCAAACTATAGCGTGGTTGCCCTGCATAAATAGCATCAGCACCATAGGCAAACGCATAGCGCATATTTTTTAAAGTGCCCGCAGGCGATAAAAGCTCAATTTTTCTCATGACTTACATTCAACAGGATGATTAGTTGCTGTTATTTTAACGGATTGTTAGGCAGTAAAATAGTGCAGTTATTTTAGGGAAATAAGATGGCCTGTCGAGAGTGGTTCAACAAACTGCTTTGCAAGTGCATCAATATGAAATACAATGATGGGTTTTTTATAGGGTGTACAAGCCCTCCTTGCCTTACTATCTAGCATTGAAAAATGATAGAAGGCTTTTAAACCGAAAGGAAAATTATGCGACATTATGAAATTGTCTTTTTAGTTCATCCTGATCAAAGCGCGCAAGTGTCCGGTATGATTGATCGTTACCGTGCGACAATTGAAAATGCTTCAGGAACTATCCATCGCTTAGAAGATTGGGGACGTAGACATCTAGCTTATCCCATTAAAAAGCTTCAAAAAGCACATTATGTATTAATGAATATTGAGTGTGACCAAGACACCATTAAAGAGCTGGACAGTAGTTTCCGCTTTAATGATGCCGTACTGCGTCGCATGATTATCCTGATGAAAGACGCGGTTACAACACCGTCTATCATTGCTAGCGAAGATTCTAAAGCCGCTGAAATTAGAGCGGCAGAAGCCAAAGCCGAGGAAGCAAAAGCGGCGGCTGCGGCGGCGAGAGCAGAAGCAGAGTCTTCTGTGGAAGCGACAACAGAAGATTCAGAATAATAGAAACTAATACATAGAGGTTTAGCTTATGGCTCGTCAAATGAGACGTAAAAAGCACTATACTTTTGGTGCTGAAGGTGAAGAGAATTCAATAGATTATAAAAATATTGAGTTACTAAGTGAATTTGTCACAGAAACAGGCAAAATTGTACCGAGTCGTATTACAGGTACAACGGCAAAAAATCAAAGACAAATAACAACGGCTGTTAAGCGTGCGCGTTATATTGCTTTGATGCCTTTTTGTGACGCACACGATTAATTAATATTCGGTTAGTATCAGTGAATTTTATTGCCAACTATATTATGCGAGGGCGAGTGCAAGCCATGCTGGTTGCCTCAACTCTGGCTTTATTATCACTGTTAATGCCGCCTATTAGTATTGTAAGTTCAGCAACGGTCGCATTGGTTACTTTGCGCCGTGGTGCATATGAAGGTTTTTTGGTTTTAATCAGTGCCAGTGTTGCGGCAGCATTACTAGGGGTTGTCGCCTTTGGTGATTATCAGTTTGCCTTTGCTTATGCGTTGCTTTTATGGTTGCCTGTTTGGATGTTGTCGATTGTTTTGCGTGAAGGGCGGCATTTGTCGTTAGCGATAGAAATCGCTTCCTTGTTAGGTGTGTTGGCAGTGATTGGTTTTTATCTATTTGCTCAAGATCCTGCCCTTTATTGGCAGACAATTTTGAATGTAATGGTTGAACCCATGCTGGCGGCAGCAGAGGCACCTGTCGAGCAAATCAAACAAACCTTAGCGATGGTTGCAAAGTATATGACCGGCGTTGTGGCATTAGGTTCAATTTCCGGCTTATTGTTTGGCTTGTTATTGGCGCGATGGTGGCAGGCAAATCTTTATAATCCTGGTGGATTTAAAGCTGAGTTCTTGGCATTACGCATGCCGGCGCGTTTTACCATGAGTACATTAATCGTATTTATGGTTGCAATGCTTGCATCTGGCATGCTATCTGAGATGGCGTGGAATATAGGCATTATCTTATTTATGCTGTATACCTTTATTGGTACTGCCGTGGTACACGCATTGATAGCTGAAATGAAGGCGAAACGCTTTTTACTGCCTTTTTTTTATATGCTGCTATTTGTTATTCCGCATTTGATTGTTCCCATCGCCATTATTGGTATGAGTGATACGTGGTTGAACTTACGAAAAAACATAAAAAAATCCGCCTAACTCTATTTAATTAAAAGAGTCATGGCATCGGTATACCGATATATTATGAGGACGAAAAGATGGAAGTTATCCTTCTTGAGAAAGTTGTAAACCTAGGAGACCTAGGCGATAAAGTAAATGTGAAATCTGGATACGCTAGAAATTTCCTAGTTCCACAGCATAAAGCCGTTATGGCAACAAAAGAAAAAATTGCTGAATTTGAAGCGCGTAGAGCAGAGCTTGAAAAAGCGGCGGCTGAAAAATTGGCGGCCGCTCAAAAACGTGCGGATGCATTAGGCAAAATTGAAGTATCTATTGCACATAAAGCAGGCGAAGAAGGTAAATTATTCGGCTCTGTAGGCACAGTTGATATTGCACAAGCGATGACTGATGCAGGAGCTGCGGTAGATAAGCGTGAAGTACGTTTACCTGACGGCATTATTCGTCACGTTGGTGAGTATGCAATTGATGTTCATTTGCACACTGATATTACTGTAACGGTTGCAGTGAGTGTTATTGCCGAAGATTAAAATTATAAAATAGCTGGAGTATCATCTATTAAGTTGCAAATGCTTGTGATACTTAAGGCAATTTATTTTATTAAGCTGTCAAAAGCAAGCTAAGCCATTTCTAGCGTTTAGCTTGCTTTAATTTGTATAACAATCAATTGACTCCTCCTGCGTTGTCGTTGTAAAAATTTCTATTTTGCTCTTAAAGAGTAAATATCAAATCCTAGGTTTTACTGCTACAACAATACCTTGTCGGTATTTATTGGAGTATTTTAGAAAAGTACTGCCAATGTCCCTACACGAAAATTGTTTTATTCCCTTTCAAAAATCTATTGCTACGTATACATTGCCGGAGCGATTTACTTTTCCTTTTTATTATCAGCCTCATCCCTTGTGTTTATTGGCTGTGCAGGAGTTGCAGGCATACCTGATAACGCAACAGGAATGGCAGCATAATTTTGGTATAACCGAGCAGCATGCAACGGCTATCGGCAAAATGTTTGGCGTTTTATTGGTTAAAACCAAAGCGAATGAAATAGGCTATCTAGCCGCTTTTTCAGGTAAACTGGCTGGTCGCAATCACCTGCCAAAATTTGTTCCCCCTATTTTTGATGCCTTGGCAGATGATGGTTTTTTTATGCAAGCGCAAGCGGAGCTAAAGGCACTGAATGTATGCATTAGTGTTATGGCGGCAAATCCGGAAATTGTCGCGCGGGAAAATTTATTACAGACCACAATCGAAAAGGCGGCTTCCAAGATAAAAGCGCATCGAGCAAAGATGATTGTCGGGCGCAAAGAACGGAAAGCGCAGCGACTTGCCGCGTTGGAGCAACTTGATGCTGTCGCATTTTTACAACTTAAAGAAAAGCTAGCCCAAGAAAGTATTCGGCAAAAAAATCAGTTGCGAGATTTAAATAATGACTGGGAAACACGCATTCAGGCTGCGGAATTAAGTCTTAAACAATTGAAGGATGCCGTAGATGCTTTAAAAACACAGCGTAAAAATTTATCGGCAAGCCTGCAACAAAAACTCTTTGATCAATATCATTTTTTGAACATCAAAGGAGAGACTAAAAGCTTATCTGCTATTTTTCAAGAGACTGCGCAACGAACGCCGCCTGCGGCTGCAGGTGAGTGTGCTGCGCCGAAATTATTGCAATATGCGTTTCAGCATCAAATGCAACCTTTGGCGATGGCTGAATTTTGGTGGGGAGCTGCACCTAAGTCGGCGATTAGACAACATAAAAACTTTTATGCGGCCTGTCAGGGAAAATGTCAGCCTATTTTGGCACATATGCTTGCTGGAATTGCCATGGATGCAAATCCCTTGTTGAATAATCCAGCCACCGGTAAGACTATTCGTATTGTTTATGAAGATGATGTCATGCTGGTTATTCATAAACCCGCTGAGTTTTTGTCTGTCCCCGGTAAACAGATAGAAGATTCGGTTTATTTGCGCATTAAACAAAGTTACCCAAGAGCAACCGGTGCGTTAATCGTGCATCGCTTGGATATGTCTACTTCAGGCTTAATGTTGATTGCCTTAACCCGGGAAGCACATAAAAATTTGCAAAAACAATTTATTAAACGCACGGTGCAAAAGCGTTATGTAGCCTTGTTAGATGGCGTACTTAAGCAGGATGACGGTATGATAGATTTGCCGCTACGGGTTGATTTGAATGATAGACCCAGGCAATTGGTCTGTTATGAATATGGGCGACCTGCACAAACACGTTGGCAAGTGATTGCGAGGCATCAGCATCATACTAAAGTCTATTTTTATCCGGAAACGGGGCGTACGCATCAGTTGCGTGTGCATGCAGCGCATGTAAAAGGCTTAAATACCCCCATTTTAGGTGATGATTTGTATGGGCGGCGATTTAAACGTTTGCATTTGCATGCAGAGTCTTTGCAATTTACGCATCCTATTACGCGCGAGCCAATGCAGTTTCAGGTTGATGCTGAGTTTTAATGAAGAATATGTATTAGGATTAAGCGGATAGAGATTGATTCAAGCTTGTTCCTGATGAGGCATAAAAAATAAAATTGTCTCAATTTAGGTTGCGTATTTACGTATAAACTGATACTTTTCTCCGCTGTCACTCGCACTCAGACAGTGCTAATAATTATAAATAAAGAGGTGGTTGTGGCGAAATATCCAGAACTTAATGCGCGCTCGCAACAATTGCTTAAGAACCTGGTTGAACGTTATATTCATGATGGTCAGCCTGTTGGCTCACGTGTTTTATCTAAAGATTCCGATTTAAACCTTAGTCCTGCAACCATTCGTAATGTAATGGCTGACTTGGAAGATTTGGGCTTGATTCACTCTCCGCATACTTCGGCAGGGCGAGTGCCAACGGTTAATGGCTATCGTTTTTTTGTGGATACTTTATTAACGGTTAAGCCTTTACATGAGCAAGAGCTGGATAAGTTACATAAAGGTCTGGATGATATTGGTAATGATGATGCCTTAGATATGGCTTCTAAATTATTATCCGAAACTACACAAATGGCAGGCGTGGTGACGCTACCTCGGCAAGAACTGGTCTGTTTGCGCCATATTGAATTTTTGCCTCTTTCTAATACGCGGGTTTTGGTTATTTTTGTGACCAATGAGCATGAAGTGCATAATCGTATTATTCATACGGCTAAGAAATTTTCAGCGGCACAATTGCAGCAAGCGGCCAATTATTTGACGGCTCAATACTCCGGACAAAGCCTTGCCAAGGTACGCGCGGCGGTCGTAAAAGAGATGGAGGAAGACCGGCAACGTATGAATCAAAGTATGCTAGATGCCGTTACTATGGCGCAAATGGCTTTTGATAAGGATGCAAGTCATGAAGATTATGTGCTGTCGGGAGAAACTAATTTAATGAGTTTTGCTGAGTTATCGGATATGGAGTGTCTAAAAAGTTTGTTTGATGCTTTTAGTCAAAAGCGCGGCATTATTCATTTGCTAGACCAATGCTTGGCCGCAGAGGGGGTGCAAATTTATATTGGTGAAGAATCGGGGTACCGGGCATTTGAGCATTGCAGCTTAGTTACATCGCCTTATACGGTTAATGATGAAGTTGTTGGGGTGCTGGGGGTGATTGGGCCGACCCGTATGGCGTATGAAAAAATAATCCCTTATGTGGATGTCACAGCAAAATTATTAGGTGCTGCTTTAAATAGTAAATCTTAGCGAATGCACCGATTTTTTACGTTAATATCCTCTTGAAAATAAATTAAGCTCCCCCATGATAAGTGGCATATTTTCAATATTATAAATTTAAGTTTCCGGAGCAAATAAATGAGTAATGAGCAGAAACCTGATGCGCAGTCAGATAGTGATTTGATTGATGAAGTTTTAGAGCAAACAGCTGAATTGGAAAATGAAGATGTGGACGTGGATGCGGCTGTAGAAGACGCTGACGGGGAACAAGACATCTCGGTAGCAGAATTACAACAGCAACTGGTACAAGCTGAGGCAAAAGCGGCTGAGAACTGGGATAAAGTGTTGCGTATTCAAGCTGAAATGGAAAACTTGAAACGACGTACGCAAAAAGACTTGGAGAGTGCGCATAAGTATGGCTTGGAAAAATTTGCTAAAGAATTACTTAATGTGATTGATTCTTTAGAGTTAGGCATACAAGCGGCTACCAGTGATGCGCCGGAGGTGCTTAAGTTAAAAGAAGGCAGTGAATTGACGGTTAAGCAATTTGAATCCGTTTTCGCTAAATTTAATATTGAGGCGATTAATCCTGTCGGCGAGCCTTTTAATCCTGAATTTCATCAAGCCATGAGCATGGTGCCATCGGCTGATGCTGAGCCGAATACGGTACTGAATGTTTTTCAGAAAGGCTATAAGTTAAATGGTCGCTTGTTGCGTCCGGCTATGGTGGTGGTTGCGCAAGCGGCTGAGTAGTTTAGGTAATAAAATTAAGTGCTAAAAGTTAAAAATCAGGCTTGAAATATAAATTTACAACCACATATCAGGTTTAACTTTTTAAAACATATAAATACTTTTTGGAGCTTTCAATGGCTAAAATGATTGGGATTGATTTAGGTACAACTAATTCATGTGTTGCAGTACTGGAAGATGGTAAAGCACGTGTTATCGAAAATAGTGAAGGGGCGCGTACGACACCTTCCATTATTGCATTCACTAAAGATGATGAAGTTTTGGTAGGGCAATCTGCAAAACGTCAAGCAGTGACAAATCCTGAAAATACCTTATTTGCCATCAAGCGTTTGATTGGTCGCCGTTTTAAGGATGAGACGGTACAAAAAGACATCAAAATGGTGCCTTATAAAATTATTGAAGCTGAAAATGGTGATGCTTGGGTAGAGTGTCATGGTCATAAAATGGCGGCTCCTGAGGTTTCATCGCGTGTTTTGATGAAACTGAAAAAAGACGCGGAAGCTTTTTTAGGTGAAGAGGTCACAGAAGCTGTTATTACTGTGCCTGCTTACTTTAACGATTCACAACGCCAAGCAACAAAAGATGCAGGGCGTGTTGCCGGCCTAGATGTAAAACGTATCATCAATGAGCCAACTGCCGCTGCATTAGCCTTTGGTATGGATAAAGCGCAAGGTGATTCTACGGTTGCGGTTTATGATTTAGGGGGCGGTACCTTTGATATTTCCATTATTGAAATTGCGGAAGTTGAAGGCGAATATCAGTTTGAAGTCTTGGCAACAAATGGGGATACCTTTTTAGGCGGTGAAGATTTCGATTTACGCATCATTGACTATTTGGCCAGTGAATTTAAAAAAGACAATGGTATTGATTTACATAACGACCCATTAGCGTTGCAACGTTTAAAAGAAGCGGCTGAAAAAGCAAAAATTGAACTATCATCTGCTGAACAGACTGATGTTAATTTACCTTATGTAACGGCTGATGCTTCAGGCCCTAAGCATTTAAATGTTAAATTAACACGCGCTAAATTAGAGTCTTTGGTTGAAGATTTGATTGAGCGTACTAAAGGTCCTTGCATGATGGCCTTAAAAGACTCAGGTCTGTCGGCCAGTGAAATTAATGATGTGATTTTGGTCGGTGGTCAAACACGTATGCCGAAAGTACAAGAAGTGGTACAAAGTATTTTTGGTAAAGAGCCGCGTAAAGATGTTAATCCTGATGAGGCGGTTGCTCTCGGTGCTGCTATTCAAGCCGGTGTTTTAGGTGGTGATGTAAAAGATGTTTTATTATTAGATGTAACTCCTTTATCTCTCGGTATTGAAACGATGGGCGGCGTGATGACGAAACTCATTGAAAAAAATACCACTATTCCAACGAATGCATCACAAGTCTTTTCCACTGCTGAAGATAATCAAACAGCGGTAACAGTACATGTATTGCAAGGTGAGCGTGAGGTTGCGGCAGGTAATAAATCATTAGGTCGTTTTGATTTATCGGATATTCCGCCCGCACGTCGTGGCGTGCCGCAAATTGAAGTATCTTTTGATATTGATGCCAATGGTATTTTAAATGTCTCTGCAAAAGATAAAGCAACCGGTAAAGAGCAGTCTATTATCATTAAAGCATCGAGTGGTTTATCGGACGAAGAAGTTGATCGTATGGTAAAAGATGCAGAAGCTCACGCTGAAGAAGATAAAAAAATTACTGAACTGGTCTCTGCACGTAATACTGCCGAAGGCATGATTAATGCAACTGAAAAATCACTTGAAGAGTTAGGTGAGCAAGTGACGGCAGATGAAAAAACAGCAATTGAAGCGGCTATCGAAGAGTTGAAAGAAGCTGTGAAAGGTGATGATAAAGATGCTATTGAAGCAAAAACAACAGCATTGACTGAGTTATCAGGTAAGTTGGCTGAACGTGCTTATGCGCAACAAGCAGGCGATGCAGAAGCAGCTCCGGAAGCAAGTGCAGAGCAAACAACGGATACGCCGGATGATAATGTTGTTGATGCAGAGTTTGAAGAAGTAAAAGACGACGATAAGAAATAGTTGTTCGTTCGCTCCATTTTTATGAATGGAAAACGCCTCGCCATGGGAGATGCCGTGTCGGGGCGTTGTTGTATCAATTGTAGGATGGATAATCTGTTTTTTGATACAAAAGGCAATAAAAATAATTTCAATTTTAACAGGGGTTATACCCTGGCAATGTTAGGGTGTGGACTAGAAAATGGCAAAAGAAGATTTTTATAAATTGCTGGGTGTTGAAAAAAATGCAAGTGAAGCAGAGATAAAAAAAAGCTATCGTAAGATGGCGATGAAATATCATCCTGATAGAAATAAAGATAAACCTGAGGCGGCTGAAAAACAATTTAAGCAAATAAAAGAAGCCTACGAAATTTTATCAGACCCGCAAAAACGTTCGGCATACGATCAATTTGGGCATGCCGGTGTTGATAATTCCAGAGGTGGCGGGCCAGGTGGTTTTGGCGGTGCAGAAGGGTTTGGTGATATTTTTGGCGATGTATTCGGAGATATTTTCGGTGGTGCGGGCGGCGGTCGCCAACGTAGCAGCGTACAACGTGGCGCCGATTTACGTTATAACTTGGAATTAACCTTAGAAGAGGCGGTCGGGGGAACTGAAGCTAAAATTAGAGTTCCTATACTAACAGCTTGTGGTGAATGTAGTGGTACAGGTGCGAAGAAAGGCTCGAAGCCTGTTACCTGTACAACCTGTCAAGGGCATGGCCAAGTTAGAATGCAGCAAGGTTTCTTTTCTGTACAACAAACTTGTCCTACTTGTGGGGGAAGCGGTCAGCAAATTAAAGACCCTTGTCGTAAATGTCATGGTCAAGGGCGTGTACAGGAAAATAAAACCTTATCTGTCAAAGTGCCGCAGGGCGTGGATACCGGTGATCGTATTCGTTTAGGCGGTGAAGGAGAAGCTGGGGCAAATGGAGGGCCTGCCGGTGATTTATATGTGCAGGTACAGGTAAAAGAGCATCCTATTTTTTCGCGTGATGGGGCAAATTTATACTGTGAAGTACCGATTAGTTTTCCAGTTGCGTGTTTAGGCGGTGAATTAGAAGTACCTACTTTAAGCGGGAAAGTAAAATTAAAAATCCCTGCGGAAACGCAAACAGGTAAATTATTCAGACTGCGCGGTAAAGGTGTGAAGCCGGTACGCGGTGGTGCAGTAGGTGATTTGATGTGCCGCGTACAAGTTGAAACGCCGGTACGCCTAACTAAAGAGCAAAGAGCTTTGGTTGAAAAATTAAAAGATTCTTTATCGGGCGGTGGCAAACAGCATAGCCCACAAGAGCACTCTTGGGTTGATGGTGTGAAAAGCTTTATTGATAAATTAACCGGGTAATTGAGATGATTAGAGTTGCAGTTGTAGGTGCGCCGGGGCGTATGGGTTTATGTCTGATAAAAGCAGCCGCACTGGCTGAAAAAACGGAATTAACGGTAGCAGTTGCTCGCGCAGGTAGTGCGGCGATTGCTAAGGATGCAGGGGACTTAGCGGGTATTGGTACGTTAGGGGTTCAGGTTGTTGATGATTTGGCCGGTGTGTTGGATCAGTTTGATGTGTTGATTGATTTTACGCGCCCGGATATTTCCATGCAGTATATCGATCTGTGTCGTCGTGCGGGTAAGCAAGTGATTATTGGTACGACGGGGTATAGTGATGCGCAAAAAGCAGAAATCGGCGTAGCGGCTCAGGAAATTGCAATTGTACTTGCGCCTAATATGAGTGTAGGGGTTAATTTATCGCTTAAATTATTGGCCATGACGGCTAAAGTGATGGGGGACTATACCGATATTGAAGTCATCGAAGCACATCACCGGTATAAAGTGGATGCACCTTCGGGAACTGCTTTACGTATGGGCGAAGTGATTGCAGATACCTTAGGGCGTGATTTAAAAGAGTGCGCCATTTATGGACGTGAAGGGGATACGGGCGAGCGTGACCGGAAAACCATTGGTTTTTCAACCATTCGTGCAGGGGATATTGTGGGTGAGCATACCGTGATGTTTGCTGATGAAGGTGAGCGCGTCGAAATCACCCACAAAGCAAGCAGTAGAATGACGTTTGCTAATGGTGCCGTGCGTGCGGCTACTTGGTTGGCTTCCCAGCCTAATGGTTTGTATGATATGCAGGATGTCTTGGGGTTAAAGGCTTTGTAGCGTTATTTTTGTGCTACGCGATCATTTTTAGTCGCGTAGTCTACTGCTTGCCCTGGGGTAGCATTTAAAAAATAGGGATTTAGTACGGTATTTTATCGGTTTGTGTTTGCCATGCTATAAATGGGCTGAGTGCGGTTGCTAATTTAATATGTTGCATATTAATTTGACGTTGTTCAGGCGGGAGCGCAATTTCATCATAAATAAAGCGATCATCAAAACCTACTTTTGCGGCATCGAAGCGGTCACAGGCGAAATAGACTTGCTGGAGGCGTGCCCAATAAATTGCGCCTAAACACATTGGGCAAGGCTCACAACTACTATAAAGTATACAGTCGTTTAATTGAAAGCTGTTTAATGTGGCGCAGGCTTTGCGGATGGCGGTTATTTCAGCATGTGCCGTAGGATCATTGCTTGTGGTGACGATGTTGGTGCAGGCTGCAATAATTTGTTGGTTTTGGCATATGATGGCCGCAAAGGGGCCGCCTGCATTGCTTTGTACATTTTCCTTGGCGAGTGCAATACTTTGTTGTAAAAATTGCTCGTGCATGATGTTATTGCAAGTTTAATGGGTCGTTTGGGTTGATGCCCTCCATAAAAGGCAAGCGTCTATCTTGGTTGGTGATTTGATAGACCTTCCCTAACCAATTGTTAAAGACTGCTTTGGCAGTATCACGCCAGGTATTATCTAAAAACGGGCTGACTTCTTGCTCAGGAAACGGCCGTATGGCTTGTGGATTGGCTAAGTTATTTTGCACATGAGTTTGGTAACGCGTTAAGATTACTTGGGCTTCTGTATTAAAATAATGCTGTGGGAATGGTGGATAGGTATCAATTTCCTGATTGATATAGCGTAAGACTTCGCGTTTATATTCTTTAAGTAAGCTGATATTGTCATATTCAGGGTGGCCTTGAAAAAAAACAATGCGAAAGCCGTCTGGGCTAACGGCAAGGTGTACGCCAGCTTCATCACTGCTTACCAGCGTTTTGACACCGTGTTTTGCCAAGTCTTCTTGAAAGACGGCATTAAAGCGTGAATGAGGGACATCAAAGCGGGTATTAATTTCGGCAATTAAGGGGTGTTTGCGGTCAATGACTTTGTGTGCATAGACCCCCCAGCGTTTTGCCGGTAGTCGTGTGCGCTCAATACCATAGCAAAATTGAATTAATGCATGGGTGGCAAGGCAAGAACAGAGAATAGACGTGACATTTTCTTTTGCCCACTGAAAAACTTCCGACAATGGTTGCCAAAAATCTTCTTCTTGCAAATGTGGGCGGGTAACATTGGCTCCGCTGATAATAAGTGCATCTAAGCCATCTTGTTTGAGTTGCTCAAATGTTTCGTAATATGTGTCAATATGTTCTTGTGCGGCGGCTCCTCTTGGTAAACCTTGAATGGTAAAAGGGTGTACATGAAACTGTGCAATTTGATTGCATGCCCCGACCAGTCGGAAGAACTGACGTTCAGTCGCTTCTAAGGCCGTATCGGGCATAATATTGAGAAAGCCAATATGCAATTCTCGGATATGTTGGTGCGTAGCGCGGTCAGGGTTAAGAATATCTTCACCTTCTTCTTGTAAACGCCGGAAGGTTGGTAATGGCGTATGTGCAACGATGGGCATAGGGCGTTAAGGGGTTTGTTGGTCTATTGCGGTCGCAATCAGTTGAATAAATTCTTCTTCATTGGCGACTTTGGCGACATCATTCGCATCAAGGGTATAGCCATATTGATCTGCTATGGCTTGATAACGGGGTAAGCGTGATTTGAATAGTTTTGGAAAAACCCAGCTAACAAACTCATCTGGGATAATGCTGTCAGTATCACTATAAGCATTTTGGCGCATAAATTCTGTGAGTTGTTCATCTAAAAATGCTTCACGATAATAGAGTGGTTTAGGTGATGTTTTGGCGCGTTGGATAATGGTTTCTTCCAGTTCCGGTGAAATTTTAATATAGATAATAAGCGTATGTTCGCTTAAGACATTTAAAACATCGTTATTATCCAGTTCGCAAACGCTACCACCTGCGTCATTGAGAAAGTGTTTATAACCATAAATGGCTTCAGCTTTATGGATAAAGTTAGGTACATCCAACATGGCCGCCACTTCTGCTTGATGATGCAAGGCTTGTCTGCGTTTGAATTCGGCCAAGGGTAAGCCACCGTGTTTGGGATCGCCGATTTTGCCTAGAAAGCTGGAAACGGGTGTTAAATTATCAACAGTGACATTATTGCTGATATAAATGGAGTCAGACAACAATAAATCCTTTAAAAAAGGTACATCCATGGCTTGTTGTTTGATGTTATCTAAAATAGGCTCGCCTAAATATTTAGTGCCGATACGGTAATCACCCGAATAATGAAACCATTTCTCTTTCGGTAGTTTATTGGCTAGGGTTGTTTTACCGGCACCGGACATGGCCAATAGGGTAATGCTTTTAGAATCCCAATTGAGAAATTCTTGTGAACTCATTTTCATGTAGCGTGTTTCCTAGTCCTGGTAGTCTCGAAGGGGCATGTCATCTAAATCAGGAGTGTGCGTGTCAGGGTCTGAGTAGCCTAAGTCATCGGCACTCATTTGACCATAGGGCGCACTCCAATCTTCGGGGGCTTCAATAAAGTCAATGGTTGAGTTATACCAGCTATCTTGGTCATATTCGCCAATTTCACCATTTAAATATTGCACTTCAATGGTATCATCATTGTCCTCCATGGCAACGACCTTAAAGGTCAGGTTATTTTCAACATCTTTATACCATGAGTCAATGACGGGGTCTGTTATGGTAGTCATAGTGGCGTTCCTCATTAATAGATTATAAGAATTGAGTAAGTATTTATTTTACGATGGCACGAAAAAAACAAAATATCTGGGTGGGGATGCTTTTTAAGTTATTAAAAGTGATTTTACACCACCCATTAGTGGTCAGCTTTTTAGTCATCGTTATAGGGGGATGGTATGCTTATGAAGTACAGATTGCAAGACCTAGACAAGTATTTATGGGCATTCCTCAAAGTCAGTATTGGTATCAACCCTTTACCTGGGTGAGGGTGTTCAGAAATGCACACTTTATGTTGGGGTACTCTGATTTGCGCGGCAATCCTTTGTGGGTTAGTTATCAAGTTAAGTCGGTTGCTAAGCAGGCAGAGAGTTATCAGAGGCCACGAAATTATAGTGTTGATTGGCGGGCTATTAACCAAGTAAAGCAGGGAGATTATACGGGCAGTGGCTATGATAGAGGGCATCTGGCACCTAATTATGCCATATCCAGATTATATGGTAAGCAGGCACAGCTCAATACTTTCTTGATGAGTAATATTGTGCCGCAAAAACCAAATTTAAATCGCAGGGTATGGCAACGATTGGAAGAAATGGAGATTAAATATTTTACACAACTGGGCGATGCATTATGGGTCTTAACCGGACCGGTCTTTACGGGGCGCACTGAGCGTTTGCCTGCGGCTTTTAATGTAGAAATACCGGATGCATTTTATAAAATTTATGCTTTACCCTGTGCGACAGATGCCCTAAGGGTAATCGCTTTTTTAATACCACAGCAGGTAACAGGTAATGAAGTGCTGACAGATTATGTTACCAGCGTGGATAGGATTGAAAAATTAACGGGGTTAGATTTTTTTGCTGACTTAAATGATAGTATTGAAGAGAGGCTTGAGGCTAATATTGATATAGAGCCTTGGCGATTACGACAAGTGACTCTAAACAATAGGTATTGAGAGTGATACTTGCCGCTTTAGAATTAGATAGGTTTTAGAGCTTTATAATAGAGGTAAAATAATGGAAAGTTCGATCTGGGAAAATTTATTTTTAGGTGTTGCAGCTTTAGGGATTATTGTTTGGATGGGGCCGGGGATTAAGGCTTCGTTGGCGCGTAGCAAAGAAGCGCCTACCGATTGGATGGGAGCCTTAATGCCAATTGCAGGGGTGGTTTTATTTGTAATTTTTTTAATCATGATGGTTTGATATGACAGAGTTTTTAGAAGACGAATTTGAGGAAGATACTTGGGCAATTAGGCCTAATAAGTCACAGCTTAAGCGCGATATTGCTGTTATTCATAAAATGTGCGAGGAGATTGTTGCTTTGGCACCTGCGCAGATAGAGCGATTAGGTTTACCTGGTGATATGGTTGTTGCGATATTAGAGGCGGCTAAAATGCCGTTGAAAAGTGCCCGCAAACGACAAATGAAATTTATTACCGGCAAAATGCGTAAGTTAGATATAGAGCCTATAGAGCTTGCTTTAGCTAAAATTCAGGCAAAAAGTGCCCATGCTGCCCGTGAACTACATCAATTAGAGCGTTGGCGTGAGCGTTTATTAACAGATGATAAGCAAGCATTAACCGAATTTCTTAGTCAGTATCCAAATGCGGATATGCAACAATTACGGCAGTTGATTCGTAATGCTAAAAAGGAGCTAGCCGCTGAAAAGCCGCCGAAGTCTGCTCGGCAATTATTTCGGTATTTAAGAGAGTTGTTAGAAGCATCGCAAAATAGTTTTGCAGAGTAAGTTAGCATCCCTAAGTTTAGCTTGGCGAGTATAAGTTAAGCTGTTTTTGTAATTGTTTGTTTTTAAAGGAATGTAATAGAGTATGGTGCTAAAGAAATTCGTCGGTATTTTGCTTTTTATCGTTGGTTTGTTGTTTTTTTTGCAGGCAGAAGCACAAGCACCTGCGGATGAGCAAAAATATACCGCTATTGCTAATATTTTTCAAAAGGTTGCTGAGGTCAATCAGGAAATTTTATTGAATGAGGATGAGACCCAATTAAGGAGTTTGCTGGAAGAAAAAAATAGCCTATTTGCTAATTTATTATTAGTCATTCGAGGTTCATATATTGATTATGATGTGAATAATTTACATAACGAAGAGTTACAAATATTAACTTCAAAAATCAGCATTAATCGTACGCGTGGTAATACCGCTGCTGTGTTGCGAGACCAATATAAAGTTGATGACTATTTGCTGAGGCGTGAAATTGGTCGTTTCATCGTTTTTTTGGTGGAATCGAGTCGTAATTTTAAATCGGCTCAACTGATGATTGATGAAGTTAAAAAACGTATTAAAAAGCTAAAGCAGAAGCGCGCCGCTATTCCTAAACCATTAAAGGGTGAAAAAACCATTTATATAGATGGGCGAAAAAATTACGAGCAACTCATAAGGTTATATGATACTTATATGGATTTTTTGGAGTATGTTCTACATAACCCAACTAAAATTGTATCGACCAGTTTTTTACAAAAAATATCTTTAATTTCCGCTATTTCCTTTTTTAATAATATGGAGATATTTAAAGGCATTAACTACGCTATTGCGCCTTTACGTATTGATATGGGAGGGATTATTGTTTCTCTCTGTATTATTTTGTTGAATGTGATTGCATTTCCCTTAATTTCTAAAGGCAGTAATCATTTAGTTGAGCGTTTTATTCTTGATGATGGCAAAGTTGAGAATATGGAGATTGTGTTTGTTAGTCTGCACAAGCCTATTTTGTGTTTAGTACTCTTTTTTGGTATCGACTTGGCAATGAATGCCTTGCTATATAAGACTGAATATAAAGCCTCTATTGATAATTTTATCTATATTATTTATAGCGGCTTGTATGTTTATCTCTTATTTAATTTAGTCGATAGTATTATTACAGCACAATTTTATATGGCTGATAAGCGTCGTAGAGTCTATAACAAAGAGCTTATTTTGTTACTAGGCAAGACCTTCAAAGGCTTGGTGGTGTTATTGGCGTTGACCTTTATCCTGAGTCATTATGGGATTAATATTACTGCCATTGTTTCTACCTTAGGGATTGGTGGCTTAGCTTTTGCCATGGCGGCTAAAGATAGCTTGTCTAACTTCTTCGGCGGCCTGAATATAATGATTGACCGCATATTCAAAATGGGAGATTGGATTAAGATTGATAATGTTGAAGGGACTGTGGTCGAAATCGGTTTACGTAGCACAACCATTAGAACCTTTGATAATGCCTTAATCACCATGCCTAACTCTTTAGTCTCAACTGCCAGTGTTTTAAACTGGAATCGGCGTTCGGTAGGGCGGCGTATTAAAATGTATATCGGCGTAACCTACGAAAGTAATATGGATGATATTCGTCAGGCTCTAGACGATATTAAGCAAATGTTAGCAGAGCACCCCGGCATTGCCAGCTCTAAAGAAAGTCATATTTCTAGGCAAGCCAAAAACCGGTTTTTATCGCATGAAGATGCACATGGTATTAAATCAACGCAGTTGGTATTTTTAGATCGTTACAATGAATTTTCAATTGATATTTTAGTGTATTGTTTTTCTAAAACAGTCGTTTGGTCGCAGTGGTTGGAAGTAAAGCAAGATGTATTGTTTAAAATTGCTGAAATCTTAGAGAAAAATAATCTATCTTTCGCCTACCCAACGCATGTGCAGATTAACCGCGATGAAGAGGATATGGGAGCAGATTTTGGTGGGATATTAAGTGAGTAAAATAACGGGGCTAATATTTTGTTCTGTAAAAGGTATGGGGAGAATTTCCTGATTTACAAATAGTGTTGCTGGCAGGGGGGCTGAGGGATTATAAGTATTTTTAATATATTATTGAATTCTCATTCCCCTAAGGTAAGTGATAAGGTAGTGGTCGTTTAATAATGATAACGGGATTGGATAATAATTGCTTTCTCAGTCACGCTGTAAACCAAGCGGTGTTCACGATTTATGCGCCTAGAGAAATAACCCGACCAATTATTGTTTGAGCGGCTCTGGATCACCTAAGCCCGAATAGGGTTGTCGCTCGATGT